>JBFWWA010000074.1:0-12015 GCA_050246455.1 Planctomycetaceae bacterium | reverse complement strand
GAAAGCGGAGATGGTGAAGCCGGGCGCCGCGGTGATCGACGTCGGCATCAATCGGGACGAAGCGACCGGGAAGCTCGTCGGCGATGTCGATTATGAACCGGTGAGCGCCCTTGCATCCGCCATCACGCCGGTGCCCGGAGGTGTCGGCCCGATGACAATCGCGATGCTCCTCAAGAACACGCTCCACGCCGCGAAGCTCGCGCACACATAGCGTGCAAAAGCCCGCCGATTGCAATCGGCGGGATGAAAATCACAACCGGCGCATGGCCGGCTTCTCGCGCGGGGACATGCGGATCGGTTCCTTCGCCCAGTCGGGAAGATCGTCGTCCGCTCCACCGGTCTCGCCCGCCGCGTCGAGTTCGTCCCCGTTGGTTGCGGGCGCGGCTGCCGGTTCGTCCGACAGGTTGTCGAATCGGACGCGGCCGCTGGCCGGTTCTTCCCGCTCGCCGGTCACCGGTGTGACAAACTCATCCTCCCGGGACTGCGCCGTGTTGCGCGGAGTTCGCTGATGTGGACTGGGTGCGTTAAACCGGTCCCCTTGCGGCATGGCGATGCGCGGCGCACCCGCGCCGAGATCGAGCGCGGCATAGCCCGGCTTGCGCGGAAGGGCGAACATCTGCGCCGGAACCGAAGCCGGATTCACTGTAAGCTTGCCGATTTCCATCGTCATTGAAAGGTTATTCGCCTGAGGCCATTCGATGTCGATCATGCGCGGCAGAATGGCGCCGCTCACCGGGTCGCGATCATGCCTGCTCAGTTTGGCCTTGGCAATCAATCGTCCGGAATCGTCATACAGGCTGTGCTGCAGCACGCGTCCGTATTGTGTATCGACCAGAATCACCCGTTTGACTGCTTTCCCGGAGGGGAGCAGTCGTTCGGAAATGAGGCTCGCCTCGTGCCGCGACGACGATTCCACATGCAGCGTCAACTCTTCTTCATTGAGCGGAACGACGCCGAGCACTTCCATCAGCCAGTCGGGCTGGAACGGCAGCTGGCGCAACTGTTCCGAATCCGCGACCTGATCGTGCCGGGCGTGGAAGACGCAACGCGGCTCAGAGTCGCGCGACCAGAACCAGAAGAGTTCGTCGTTGCAGCCGAAGTCCGCTTCGTCGCCGCGGATCGAGTTCGCCATCAGGCGGAAATTCTTCGGCGACTCGACCGCAATCTTCGCATCGATCTTGATGCGCATCATCGGAGTCCGGCTGGAAATGCGGACGTTATCGGACCGCCAGCTCGACACCCGGGAAATGTTTTCATTCACCCGTCCCACAATTTCCGCCTTCGGCGCATCGGCCGGAAGTGCGGGACCGAACTGCTGCTGACGCGCAAGCGGAAACGTGAACGAACAGCCCGTAAGAGTCATCAGCAGCGACGCGGCGCCGCAAAGCCCGAGGAACCGCGAAAGTGTGGAAACGGAATCAATCGCTCGCTGCTTCATCCTTGAATGCCTCGCTCGCCGGGTCTTCGGTTACGTTCCACTCCATTCGGTCGCCAGATGCGTATTGAGCTCCGTCTCGAGCCCGGCGATCTCATCCGCGGTCAGTTGATGATCTCGCACTTCGTACGGCCCTTCGCCGTGGCTTCCCGACAATTGCAGATACTCGACGTCGCCGTCGCGCCGCGAGCCTTCCACGCGCAGCCTCCGCTTCTGCAGCAAAAGGAGCGCCACGACGTAGCGAAACTTCTCGCGCCCGGGAAGCGCGTCGTCAGTGAGCTGCTCGAAGTACTGCATCAGTGTGTCGGGGTTGAACGTTCGCGCACGGGCCGAGGCCGGCTCCGGCACGACGCACTTCCAGTAGCCGATCGAATTCGCAGGCGGGCCGGTCCACCCTTCGCTCGAAAAATCGATCCGCTGCATCTCGCCGTTGCGCTCGACCAGCGCCGAGTAACAGGTGCTCCCCGGCGCCAGCTCGCGGCCGGTGGAGGAGCACTGCTTGCCGATCGGCTTCAGATGAAAATCCATCGCCCGCGATTTCCCATTTGAACGTTCGTCGTCGGGAGGGACGGCTTCCGCCTCCCGTCAAAGGGGGGCGGATCGTACTGAAATCGCGAATTTCAGGCAAGATGAGGCGGCGCTGTGAAAACAGGGGTTCTATGCTGGGATTCCCTCGCTTCGGGCGATAGCGCAATCCGGTCATTCAGGGGCCCAATCCGAAGAAAGGTCGCCACGACCCGGAATCGTGAAAGTCCCGCACCGGAGCACAGACATTCCTGTCTGTGCCAATCCGTCATCGACTCACGAAGTGCACAGTCAGGAATGTCTGTGCTCCGCCAGGATGCTACTGCGGTGCGGCGGGCGTTTCGACGGCGGGAGCGGGCATTGTGGCGTTGAGCTGCTGGAGGTAGGCGTCGGTGATGTCGACCGGAAACTCGTTTTCCGATTTCTCGAACTGAAACGCCATTTCGTCGACCGGTCCGTTGAGCACGATGTCGACGAGATCGAGCTGCACCAGTTCCGAGAGCTTCTCACCGTCTTCGACCCGTTTCAGGAACTCGATCCGCCGCGGGAAGAGGATGTCGGGTTCAAAGTAAACGCGAACCGCGTCCGGAATGTGTTCCGGGAGCCGCCCTTTTTTCGAGACCCCCTTGAACCGTTCGCGGTACGCTTCGTTCCATTCACCCTGGATCATCGTGAAGGTTTTGCCGTTGATCTGCTCGTCCCGCTGGGTCTTGAAATCCATCGACTTGTCGAGCGAAGCGAGTACCGCGGGGAGCCCTCCCAGACCGAGTTCGGCGGTGAGAATCGTCTGCAGATCGGACGATTTCGCGGCGTCGAGAATCTGGCGGACGTTTCGCCGCGTGATGCGGGGCTGTTTGCCGATCGCATTGCGGGTCCAGAGGACGGTGCCATCGCACACTTCCAGCAGCGAACCTTCGAGCTTTCCCTTTCCCGATCCGATCGAGACGCGGAACTCGAGGCGGATCTTGAGATCGGGTCCCTGCAGATACGAACCTTCCGCCGTGAATTTCCGATCGCCGATCGAAACCCGCTCGATGAGCCGCGCCTTCACGGAGCGGATGCTCGCTCCCGAGAGCCGTTCGCGCGCCCCCCGCAACGTCTCCGTCGGGTTCGCGCCGGGGGCTCCTTCGGCCGCCGGATTCCCCTCCGAGGCCGGTTCGGCCTGGGGTGCGGCGGGAGCCTCCTTCGCTTCGGCCGGCTTCGGCTCTTCCTGGGCGCGAAGCAGCGGTCCACCGGTGGCAATGAGCAAGCCCATTGCGGCAGCGAGGGTTACGGACGCTGTTAATTTGGAGCTAGTTTGCATTTTGTTCGGAAAATGCCGGATTTGCCAAAGAATCGGGAGGAGTTGTTCCGAATAGACAATAGTGCTTTCGCCGCAGCAAGGGCGTTGTCGGGGGGTCCGGGGTCGGCAATTCCGACGGGGGTTCCGGTTCGACAACAGGCTGCATTCAAGGCACCCGCATCTTAGCGGCAATCGTACATTCGGGTCGACTGCAAATCCGGTCGCGGCGTTCAGGGAAGGGGTCGTGATGAAGTATTACTTTCTGGCTTTAGGGACGGCGTTGTTCGTGTGCATCGGCTGTGCCTACGACGGCCAACACTTCGAGGAGCATGGACTGGCGAAGGGAGTTCACCATGCTCCCCCGGCCGCAATGATGCAGCGGCCCGGTCCGATGGTGGACGGCCCCGGCCCCGGAGTGCTGCCGATGATGGCCGCTCCCAGTGCCGGTCGCTCGTTTGCGACCCGTACCACCCAGGTCCGTTTCGTCGGTCCTGATGGAACTCAGGTCGGCTGGAAGATTCCCGGCGGCTACGCCGAGAACCAGGTTGTGGCGCCGGGTCGCTACAACTTCCGCCAGGGTGCGACCTACCGCTTGAAGATGAAGAACATCGCCGGCCGCGATGGGATGACGATCTATCCCACGCTGCAGGTCTACCCGTCGCATCCGACCACCGATGCGTACCTCGCGCACAACAGTGTGCCGATTGAACTCACCGACGAAGACCTCGACCAGGTCGAGAGCAACAACTTCGTCACCAAGGTCATCTACCTTCCGGATGCCCGCTTCCAGGAACTCGCTATCGCAGGTGTTGAGACCCTCGTCTCGACCCGCCTCGACCCCGGTGTCGATCCGGTCGCCGAAGCGGAACGCCGCGGTACGATCATGGTCGTCGTGCGGCTCGGAAACATGGACCTCGAAATGCCGGAGAAGAGCGGCGGCCACGGCGCTCTGGGAGATCACTCCGAAGTGAACCAGGTTTCGTACCGAGTTCTCGACGGTGCCCAGGGTCAGCACATGCCGCCGATGCCGATCTCGATCAGCCCGGGTGGACTCAACGGAGTTCCCGCCCCGATGATCGTCGCCGGAGCGGGTGCACCGGGAATGCCGGCCAGCAACCCGATCTCGGGCGTCGGACCGACTCCGGTCTGGGGTCAGCCGATCACCGGCACGCCGATTGGACTTCCGGGTCCGGCCCACATTCCGCTCGGCGGACCGGCCAGCCTGAAGTCGCACACCGTGCGGAACCTCACCGACACGCGAATTCCGAAGCCGGTCGATCACATGCTGGTCGACGTGAAGCACGAGCCCGGCTACAGCGTTCCGAAACCGGTCAAGCACATTCAGTACACCGAGAAGCACCCGGTGTACTCGGAAGGCGAAGTCGCCTATCCGAAATGGGCTCTGCCGGAAGGTCCTGCTGCCGGAGCCGACGGGGCCTACTGCCCGCCGGGCCAGCAGTAAGAGTCGCGACAATAACCGCGACCAGCTGAACCGTGTCACCGAATGCTACGACCCCCTCTTCCTCGATCTTCGAGGAAGAGGGGGAATTCTGAAACGCTCTCAGCAGGTGTCCCACTGGCTCTGCCGGCGGGAAAAGTCCAGCGACTTTCCGACCTGATCCTGTCACACGTCCAGTTCGATTTCCGCCTCGTCTCGAGTCGCTCTCGAAATACACTGATCAGAGAGAGGAGCGTCCCTTGTTCGGCATGCCGCGAATTTCAGGTCGACGTTCGATCGCGACTCCGAAGGCGCTCGCGGTGGCTGCTCTCCTCGGTCTCATCGCCGGCACCTCGACGGCGCAAGCACAGCTTCCGACCGAATCCGGGCACTACACCCCCTTCGATCAGAATCTTCCGCCGGGTGCGACCGCCCAGTGGGCGCTGCAGCGGCAGAAAAGCCGGATCCCGTATTTTCAACCGATCAAAGTCATCCTGCCGACACAAGGCAGCGTCACTCTCTACAGCCGCGCCGATGTCGAGCCCGTGAAGCTCCCCGCGCCGGCCGGAGCCCGTGTCGCCGTCGGTTCGATGTACCGATTGCAACTCAGCGACATGCCGGAGTTCCCGAACGAACAGCTCTTCCCGACGATCGAAATTCTCGATCGTCTGCACCCTCCGGCGGGGAAGGAAGAACAGTTTCCGATTCCGATCGAGTTCACCCTGGAAGAGCTCGAAATGGCGATCGAAGGGAAGCTCGTCACAAAGGTGATCTATCTCGAGCAGCCGCAGTTCGCGCTCCCGGACGTGCTCCGGGCGGAGAACGCGACCCGCACGATCGAACCGTCGCGCAACCTCATGGTCGAAGCCGACAAGCGGGGCCGTCCGATGGTTCTCGTCCGTCTCGGCAGCCGCGCCCCCGATTCGCTCAGTGATGATCGCGGATTCTACGGGCCGGGCTCACCGATCCGACCGAGTTCGAATATCCGCCCGACCGGCGCCGTTTCGAAAGCCGCCGAATGAAAACTGACACACAATACATTGCCGCCCGTCGCGGAAAGTTCGGCGCGAAAGCCGTCGCCGCGGCGGTTATCGGACTCTGCTCCTGCACCGCATTGCCGGTAGTCATGGCAGCCGACCTGTTCCCTTTCGGACGGGCGACCGCGCAGGAGCCGACGGATCGACAGGCATTGCCGGCAGGGACCGTGAAGGCTCCTCCGAGCAAATGGCAGACGGAACCGTCGAGCCCGCAAACAACAACGACGACGCGCCGCGTGGTCCCGATCGCAACCGCCCCCTCCGCCACTCGGAGCGGCGTGAAGCAGGTCGGATATCGTCAGATCGCGAAGCCGGTCCCTCCCTCCGCGCCGGGGGCGACCTTCACTCCGTCCGTTCCGCGTGACGACATCGGCGTGAATCCCGCGGTGCACAATCTGAAGTATTCCAATCGCGGACCGCAGCCGCGCGATTACGTTCCCGAATACGCCGACGAGTATCTCCTCGACGGCGGAGACCGGGCGCTTCCGCTGCATCGCGAACAGGTTGGCTATTCGGGCCTGGAAACGGAAGATACCGTTGCCGACTTCGCCGATCACGCCGGCCGCCGGCACGTGCTGCCGACGAACACCGTCGCCATCTACTCGCCGCGCTTCGCCGCCGTGCGGACCGTGAGCGGATCAGAATCCGGAGTCACCGTCGACAAGCTCGCGCACGCCGGAGATACCACGCGCAGCGTCGGCATGCGGACAAGAACCGTGCCCAGCTACCATTCGCAGCGCGAATCGACCGACGGCGTCCGCGTTCGGACCCGGGCCAGCGGACTCGGCAGCCCGTCGATTGTCGAAGGGGTCGACCAGACCACCTACGCCTCCGAGAACGTCGAACTGCTCAACGTTTCCCAGGATCTCCAGTTCGTCAAAGGTGGCGAATTGCTCGCCGGCGAAAAGGCCCGCCTCGCGCTCGGCGTGCAGAACGCCGTCATCTGGAACCGCGATCAGTTCCCGATCGCCACCGCGAGCGTCGATGCCCTGCATCAGGTCACCGCGCGGTTCAAGCCGCAGGAACTGGTCGGCGTCGAGGACCGCAGCACGCCGGGGCAGCTTCGCATCGTGAAGCTTGCCGACAAGAACGTCGCATCGATCGGCGACATCGTCACCTTCACCATCCGCTACGACAACATGGGCGACAAGGAGCTCAAGGAGCTCCAGATCATCGACAACCTCACACCCCGACTGGTGTACGTGAAAGACAGCGCGACCTCGGACCACGACGGCCGCCTCGACGTCACTCCCAACGGGGAAGGAAGCAATATTCTGACTTTCACTCTCGCGGGCCCGCTTCCCGGACACGAAGGGGGCGTGCTGACCTTCCAGGCAGAGATCAAATAACTTGACGAACAACTTTGAGCGACGTGACGCTGACGGAATCATTTCGCTTATCTGACGAAGTATCGGATCCCCGCGGGTCCAGCCCGCCACTTGTGAAAACAAGTGGCGGGTTTTTTTGTTGGCAAGCACACAGCGCACCAACAACCCTCTCCCCGCCGGGGGCGAGGATGGCGACGAAGTCGCCGGGTGAGGGGGGAATCGCCGCGCGCCGGGTGCCGCTGCGGAGCTCGCTCTGCAGTGCTCTTCACGAGCGCGCGTCAAGTAGCCGGGGCCAAGGAGCACCGCCCGAAGGGTGGTCGCCCCGGATCCGTAAAAGTCCCGCACCGGAGCACAGACATTCCTGTCTGTGCCGATCGGCCATCGACTCACGAAGCGCACCGACACGAATGTCTGTGCGCCAGCAGAATCAGGGGCGCAAGCACGCAACTGTCGCTCGGATTCGTCAGGCATGGGGCGTCAGACCTGAAGCCGCGCATCATGTTTCATGTACGGCTCATGGATTTCTCATACGCGCCTCAAAAATCATCTGCGCGACTTGTACGCGACATGTCACAAATGCATTGCCGCATTTCGAAAGCGCGGTACCGTTGGAACGTCGCGATCGGTTCGCGTTCACTCACAGATTCACGAGCAAAGAAAACAGAAAGTCACTCCCATGCACTACGACTCCCACGACGCGAATCAGCACGAGGTTCCCCGCATCGATCCGTTCACCCAGCGCCTGATCAACCGCGCACACCAGATCATCGCCGAACACAACGCGCTCGTCGCGAGAAAAGCGGCGAATGCCGAGGCCGATCGCGAAACCGTCGACATTCCTGCACCCGACGTTCCGGACTGCGAAACGATTCTCCCGGAAGAGGCGAGCTCGCTCGACGATGACGACTTCGCGATCGATCCGGCGGACGAAACCGGATGCGAATCGGACAACGACTTCGACGACGGCGAACTCGCCGACGAACCGTTCGACGACGCTGCCGGCTACACCGCCCGCCCGATCGCACTCGTCGAGCGCGAGGAACTCGAGTGGCTTTGGCCCAGACGCATTCCGATCGGCAAGGTCACCATTCTCGCCGGACTGCCGGGAATCGGAAAATCGCTCGTGGCGACCGACTGGGCCGCGCGCGTCAGCACCGGCAACGGCTGGCCCGGTTCAACCAGAAGGAGCGAACCCGCGTCGGTGCTGATCATCAACGCCGAAGATTCACTTCACGATACGATTCTTCCGCGTCTCACGGCGGCGGGAGCCGATGCAAAACGCATCCTCACCATCGACGCCGACCGTTGGGACTCGATCGACCTCCGCCAGCAGAAGCGGGTGCGGCTTGGCGAGTGCGTCGAGCTTCTCGAAGACTCGCTCGAAGAACGCCCCGAGATCCGCCTCGTCGTCATTGATCCGATCTCCGCCTTCTGCAGCGACGTCGATACCCTCAGCCAGACCGACGTCCGCGTGCTGCTCGGAGCGCTTGGCCGCATCGCCACGCGGCACAAGGTCGCCATCGTGGCGGTGGCGCAGCTTACGAAATCGCCCACGCGCGAATCGGTCGACCGCGCCATCGGCGCACTGACGTTCGCCGCTTCGGCCCGCGCCGTCTGGATTCTTGCACCTCATCCCGAGGATCCGGAGTACCGGCTGATGCTTCCCGGAAAATCGAACCTCGCCCCTGCCGGCGATGAAATCAGCTTCAGCATTCGCAACGGCCGCATCCACTGGTCGAAGCACCGCTTTCGAACGCAGTGGGAACGCGACACGCATTCACTCGATGAACGCCGCGAGCTCCGAACTCCCGCTGTCCGCGAAGCGGCCGCCTGGCTCAGAAACCAGCTCGCGCAAGGTCCGCTCCCCGCCCGCGATCTGCGGAAGGATGCCGTCGATTGCGGATTCAGCTGGCGGATTCTCTGCAGCGCGAAGAAAGTTCTCGACGTCCGCACGACCCGCGAAGGCTTCGGTGCGCAAGGGGTCTGGCACTGGCATCTTTCCGAACCGGCAGACACCGAAGTCGAGCCGGTCGAAGTCGCGGCAACGGCCCCCGAACTCTGACCGCTGTCACTCAATGGTTGCTCAATGCTGCAACCTATCGAACGATTTCGTGCAACGTTTGCAGAAACCCGGAGAATACCCAATGCGTGCACAAGAAAGGCCGCGCGGCAGCGGACAATCAACCGAACTCAATGCCGGAGGAGGGACTCGAACCCACACGCCCGTTTAAGGACACTGGATTTTGAATCCAGCGCGTCTGCCAGTTCCGCCACTCCGGCCGGTTCCAGGTTGATCAGGCCCATGATAGTGCGAGCGCGGCGACCGTCAAGGGAGACCGCGAAGCCGAAGACCGGCTACCGGGAAGAGACTCCGGCAGTCGGTAGTCGGTAGCCGGCAGTCGGCAGTCGGTAGCCGGTCGTCCGCTCAAGCCTTCACTCGCGTCATCTCGAACAGTTGCGTTGCCTGCGGACCGAGGAAGCCTTCAAAGCGAGTGGGCTTGTTCGTCTCCGGGTCGAGCACATCGCCGCGCTCGGCGAGTTCGAAGTAGGCATAGGTCCAGGGCATTTTCTCGGACTGTCCATTTTTCCTGACGTCGACGTCAATCATCGCCGCCTCGGTGGCGGACTGCCGGAGCTTCGAGCCTCGTTCCCCTTCGATCTCCGCTTTCATCGGCACACCCGCCTTCTGAAGAGCGGCGATGGTTTTCTCGATATCCCCCAGTGGAGCAACGCCGTGCGAATTAATCAGCGAAGTGAAGTGATTGACGTTGTAGCCATGCACCAGCACCCACGCGGCATACTGGCTTTCCTTGTTGAGCGCTTCGACATCGGCCGCTTCCGGCGGCGTCCAGGGGAGTTCGTGGAACTCGCTGACGACGCGCGAGACGAGGGCGGCGCGCTCGGCCACGTGTGCGGTTTCAATCCGGGCGAGCTCCGCCAGCGTCGCGCCGTCGATCGGACGGCGATGCTGCGCGAGGTTCCGTTCAATCGTCTGCCGCGCGCTTGTCGAAAGTTCCCAGCTCTTGAGCTCCGAGATGAACAGCTTCGGAAAGCCCGGATTCCGGTGCTGGAAATGAATCGCAGAGAGATGCTTGTCGGGAAAGTTGTAGACCCCCGCCGAACGGTAGCCGAGCGCTTCGAAGATTCGCGAGACGTTCGCAATTCCCGCCAGCGGCTGTTCCGTCGCGAGCGTGCGGAACGCAATGTGATCGTTCACGAACGTCGCCCCGTGGTCGCGAATCACTTTCTCGTACGTCGCCACGTGCGAGACCCGTGCGCGGTAGCGGTCCCACAGCGTGTCGAAGAGCTCGGCGGCGAACTGTTCCTGCGGTCCGTCGAGCGGAATCGACTGGTGCGGTCCGGCTGCAGCGGGCTTCGTGGCTGTCGAGTTCGCGGTCACATTCGACATGACGATGACTCCGGAAATGACGGTCGCAGGGAATGGAGGGAAGGTGTCGCGCTCGACCTCCCCGTGAGGCTGCGCGAGCGGTCACATCCATGTCGCACAACCCCTTGGCACGGCAGGAAATCGGAGATGCTGTTCATTCGTCGACAGTGCACTCCGACATCCCCTTGCCCGATCCCTATTATAACGTACCATTCGACTGCGGCGCGATCGCCGGCTGTCGGGAGCGTCATGCCTCGACAACCCTTGACCGCGTCAGACTCGTCACATCCGAACGGCCGCCGCATCTCTCCCCTCCGGCGTGCCGAATATTCTTTCAGCCCTCCTCAACGAACTGCCGGGAGAGCCGCCATGCTCGATCGCAATCGCCTGATGCACGTGCCCGACATTCGCACGACACTTCCCGGTCCGCGCGCCGCGGAGCTGATCGATCTCGACGAGCAGTTCACATCCCCCTCGTACACGCGGACCTATCCGCTCGCTGTCGCGCGCGGCGAAGGGGCCGTTATTGAAGATGTCGACGGCAATCGCTTTCTCGACTTCACCGCCGGCATTGCGGTCTGCGCGACCGGTCATTGCCACCCACGCGTCGTGAAAGTGATCCAGAAGCAGTCGGCACAGCTGATCCATATGTCGGGTACCGACTTCTATTACGCCCCGCAGGCGCACCTCGCGCGGAAACTCGCGGAGCTCGCCCCCGGTTCCTCGCCGAAGAAGGTCTTCTTCACGAACTCCGGAACCGAAGCAGTCGAGGCGGCGTTCAAGCTCGCGCGCTATCACACCGGCCGCAAGCACACCATCGCTTTCCGCGGCTCGTTTCACGGCCGGACGATGGGCTCGCTCTCCCTCACCGCGAGCAAAGTGACGCAGCGCCGGGGCTTCGGACCGTTCGTTCCCGAAGTGACGCACATCGATTTCCCGAACCCGTATCGCTGCACGCGAATGCCCGCCGGGCATGACTGCGGCCGCGAAGCGATCGAGTTCCTCGAGAACGAAGTTTTCAAACGGCTCGTCCCCGCCGAGACGGTCGCGGCCATTTTCGTCGAGCCGATCCAGGGAGAAGGGGGCTACATCGTCCCGCCGGAAGGGTTTCACAGCGCGCTCAAGTCGCTCGCCGAGAAGCACGGAATTCTTTACATCGTTGACGAAGTGCAGAGCGGAATGGGTCGCACCGGCAAGATGTTCGCGATCGAACACTGGGGAGTCGAGCCCGATATTCTCTGCCTCGCGAAGGGAATTGCCTCCGGCCTTCCCTTGGGTGCGATCGTCGCAAAGTCGGAGGTGATGACCTGGAAGCCGGGTTCGCACGCGAGCACCTTCGGCGGCAACCCGGTTGCCTGCGCGGCGGCTCTCGAAACAATCGCGCTCCTTGAAGAAGAGCTGATGCAGAACGCGGCCGAAGTCGGCGCCGATCTGTTGGACGGACTGCGCGAGCTCCAGACTCGCCATCCGCTCATCGGCGACGTCCGGGGTAAGGGGCTCCTGCTCGCAATCGAACTGGTTCGCGACCGCGCAACGAAAGCCCCCGCGCCCGATGAATGCGAAGCGCTCGTGCAGACCTGCT
>JBFWWA010000073.1:0-12045 GCA_050246455.1 Planctomycetaceae bacterium | reverse complement strand
TTGGTTTTCACTTTCTTGATCAATGCCGCCACGTTCACGCTGGGCTGAGCACCGACCGAGAGCCAGTAATCGACGCGTTCCATGTCCATCTGCACGCGATCCGCCTTCGAGCGAACCATCGGATCGTAATGGCCGACTTCTTCAATCGCCTTACCATCGCGAGGGCTGCGGGAATCCATGATGCAGATGCGAAAGAAGGGGCGGTGCTTCCGGCCCATCTTCTTCATCCGAATGCGAACAGTCACATATCTCTCCTTCAAATCAAAAGAAACGTTGGACTCGAAATACGAGGGTTTGATTTCTACCGGCGGTTGCGTTTCCGCTGGTTCTTGATGTCTTTCCGCTTGTTCTTCTTCTTCTCGCGGGCCTTCTCTTTGTCGAGCGGTCCGCGCTTGCTGCGAAACTTCTCTTTCTGGATCTGCGCGCCGGGATTGAACATCCCGCCGTCAGCCATGCCTTTCATCGCCCGCATCCGGTCGCGGACGCCCATGCCGGCCATCTGCTGAATCATGCCGGACATCGCGTTGAACTCTTTGATCAGCTTGTTGACGTCGGCAGGATCCGTTCCGCTGCCGCGCGCGATGCGGTTTCTGCGGCTCCGGTCGATGAGGTCCGGGTTGCGCCGCTCGTCGAGAGTCATCGAGTTGATGATGCCCTCGATGCGCCGCATCTCTTCTTCGGGCTCGACGTCCGGGTTCGCGTTCATCATGTCCCCCAGGCCGGGGATCATGCCGATGATCTGCCGCATCGGGCCGAGCTTGCGAACCTGCTTGAACTGATTCTTGAAGTCTTCGAGCGTGAACTTGCCTTCCAGCATTTTCTCTTGCTGGATCTGCATTTCTTCCGCGTCGAATTCGCGCTGCGCCTTCTCGATGAGCGTGGCCATGTCGCCGCCGCCGAGAATGCGGCTCGCCATACGCTCCGGATGAAACTCTTCGAGCCGGTCGAGCTGTTCGCCGACACCGATGAACTTGATCGGCACGCCGGTGACCTGCTTCACCGAGAGTGCGGCACCACCGCGGGTGTCGCCGTCGAGCTTCGTGAGAATAACGCCGTCGAGCTCGAGCGCTTCGTTGAAGACCTTCGCGCTGTTGACCGCGTCCTGGCCGGTCATCGCGTCGCAGACGAGCAGCGCCTGGTCCGGACCGAGCTTCCGATCGATGAGCTGCAGTTCGTCCATCAACTGCTGGTCGACGTGGAGACGGCCGGCGGTGTCGAGGATGAGGACCTTCACGTCGCCGGCGCGCTTCGCGGCATCGAGACCGTTGCGGCAAACCTGCAGCGGGGAGCTCTTGTCGGGGGCTTCACTGTAGACCGGCACGCCGATCTGCTCGCCGATGATCTTGAGCTGTTCGATGGCGGCGGGGCGCTGCAGGTCGGCCGCGACCAGCATCGGCTTGGTCCCGGACTCCTTCAGCATCTTGGCAAGCTTGCCGCAGGTCGTCGTTTTTCCGCTTCCTTGCAAGCCGCACATCATCAGGATGGTGATGCCGTCCCGTTTGATGTTGAGGGAGTGATCAACCGGCCCCATCAGGTTGACGAGTTCCTGATAGACGATGCCGACGATCTGCTCGCTCGGCTTGAGCGACTTGAGCACCTTATCGCCGACCGACTGCTCGGTGACGTTTGCGATGAACTGCTGCGCGACTTCGTAATTGACGTCCGCTTCGAGGAGGGCCTGGCGCACCTGATGCAGACCGTCGCGAATATTCGCTTCGGTGAGCCGGCCGCGGTCGATGAACGACATCGCGGACTTCAGGCTTTGTGTAATCGCCTCGAACATCAGACACCCTGTCTGTGACGGCGCGATGCGCCGCTCAGGAATTTCACGGCCCCGAGGAGTAGAAACTCCGCAAAACGCGTTTCAGCAACACGTTGGGGCAAGCGGGCTATTTTAGGAAAAGGACCCCGCGTTGACAACGCAGCCACCAGCCGATTTTCCGGGGCGAATCGCCCCTCCGCAACCCCCGCCGGAAAAGTCGTCCGGGGTGCCGTCCGACGGCAATTGTGGCCAATCTCCCCACATTGTAGCCGGTCTCCAGACCCCGCCACCCCGGCCGGCCGCAGGTCTCCCGGACTCTCGGAGACCTGCGGTCCAAATCATGTGGCTCGGTCGGGAGACCGGCCACAACCATCACTACCAGCCGTTTCGACCGAAAAGTGAACCCGACCGGAACCGCCGTGTCCTCATGCCGTCACAGGCCCGCGGGGACTCACATTTCGGTCATCCGACTGCTAGAATTGGCAGTCAGCAACTGACCAGCGTTCTGCCAAACTCGGAGACCGACGATAAGTCGTCGGCTTCGGGTCCCCCCATTCCCTACTTCCTGGCTCCTATTCTCGACCCATGAGCGACCGACGCAATCTCTTCAACAAGGTCTGGGACCTCCACACGGTCCAGACGCTTCCCTCCGGCCAGACACAATTGTTCATCGGCTGGCATCTGATTCACGAAGTGACGAGCCCGCAAGCGTTCGAAATGCTGCGCGATCGCGGACTCAAGGTGATGTACCCCGAGCGGACCCTCGCGACCGTTGATCACATCATCCCGACCGACAATCAGGCCCGCCCCTTCGCGGACGGTCTGGCGGAAGAGATGATGTCGGCCATCGAGAAGAACTGCCGCGAGTTCGGCGTGAAGCTGCTCGACCTGAAAGACAACCGCCAGGGAATTGTCCACGTCGTCGGACCGGAGCAGGGACTGACGCAGCCCGGCATCACGCTCGTCTGCGGCGACAGCCACACCAGCACGCACGGCGCGTTCGGGAACATCTCGCTCGGCATCGGCACGAGCCAGGTCGCGCACGTCCTCGCGACTCAAACGCTCGCCATGAATCGCCCGAAGGTTCGACGCATCACGGTCAACGGCACACTCGAACCCGGCGTCTACGCGAAGGACGTCATTCTGCATATCATCCGGAAGCTCGGAGTGCAGGGGGGCGTCGGCTACGCCTATGAATATGCCGGCGAAGTCTTCGATCGCATGACGATGGAAGAGCGAATGACCGTCTGCAACATGAGCATTGAAGGGGGAGCCCGCTGCGGCTACATCAACCCCGATCAGACGACGGTCGACTATCTCCGCGGACGTCCCCTCGCACCCCAGGGAGCGGAATTCGAGAAAGCCGCCAAGTGGTGGCTGAGTCTCGCATCGGGACCCGATGCCGAGTTCGACGATGAATACGTGATCGACGCCGCTGACATTGAGCCGACCGTCACCTGGGGCATCAACCCCGCGCAGTCGGTGGGCATCACCGAGAACATTCCCGCCGTTTCCGCGTTCCCCGAAGAAGAACAGAAGGGAATTGCCGAAGCGCTCGAGTTCATGGAGTTGAGCGAGAACCAGCCGATCCGCGGACTGAAGATCGACGTGGCATTCATCGGCTCGTGCACCAATTCGCGCATCTCGGACCTGCGCGAAGCGGCTTCGATCGTGAAGGGCCGGCACAAGGCGGATCATGTCCGCGCGCTCGTCGTGCCGGGCTCGCAGCTTGTTCTGAAACAGGCGGTGGAAGAGGGGCTCGACAAGATTTTCGAGGAAGCGGGCTTCGAATGGCGTGCCGCCGGCTGTTCGATGTGCCTCGCCATGAACCCCGACAAACTCCGCGGCCGCGAGATTTGCGCGTCGTCGAGCAATCGCAACTTCAAGGGACGACAAGGAAGCCCGACCGGCCGCACGCTCCTGATGAGCCCCGCCATGGTCGCCGCCGCCGCCCTCGAGGGGCACGTCGCCGACATCCGCGAAATGCTCACGCCAGTTGGAGTCTAAGCCTGCCGGCCGCGCCCGGCCGGAATTGCAGCGTGGGCTCCCCCCACCAAATTTCAAAACGCAAAAAATGGTGGGCACAGCCCACCCTACGAGAAGACCAATGCAGAAAATTGAACAGATCACCGGTCGCGGAGTTCCGCTGTTTCTCGACGATATCGACACCGACCGGATCATTCCCGCGCGGTACCTCCGCTGCGTCACGTTTGACGGCCTCGGCCAATACGCCTTCGAAGATGATCGTCAGCAGGACAAGAATCATCCGTTCGACAACCCCGCCTACAAAGGGGCGAGCGTCCTCGTCTCGGGGCGCAACTTCGGCTGCGGCTCCTCCCGCGAACACGCACCGCAGGCCCTCATGCGCTGGGGAATCAAAGCTGTCGTCGCCGAATCGTTCGCGGAGATTTTCTTCGGCAACTGCACGTCGCTCGGCATTCCCTGCGTGACGGCCGACCGTGCTTCACTCGCAAAGCTCGCTGCTGAAATTCAGAAATCGCCCGCCGCCGAACTGACGGTCGACCTCGTCAAGAATGAAGTCCGGATCGGCAACGAAACGTTTCGCGTCTCGATGCCGGAGAGCGCCCGCCAGGCGCTCGTCACCGGCGCGTTCGATTTCCTCGGCCAGCTCATCGCCGGCGAGCCGCAGATCAAAAAGACCGCGGCGGCGCTCCCGTACCTCAACAAGTACGCAACGGCCTAGCACGATTCCGGCCGCTGTTGCCCCCGGGAAACCTGATTCGCGACTCCCCGTCAGCCGTCGCCGTCGAGCAGATTCCCGATTCCGCCGAGGAGCGAACCTCCTTCGCGCGTGCTTCCCGACGCGCCGACGATGCGATCCGCCATACGGTTGAGCGGAAGTGACTGCAGCCAGATTCGGCCGGGACCGCGCAGTGTCGCGAAGAATAATCCCTCCCCGCCGAAGAGCGCGGATTTCACCTTGCCGACGAACTTGATGTCGTAGTTCACGCTGGTCTGAAACGCGACGATGCATCCGGTGTCGACGCGGAGGACCTCGTCGCTTTCGAGCTCTCTCTCGAGAATATTCCCCCCCGCATGGAGAAACGCCCAGCCATCTCCCTGCAGCCGCTGCATGATGAAGCCTTCGCCGCCGAAGAGACCGGCGCCGATTTTTCGGTTGAACGCAATTCCGACGCTCACGCCCTTGGCGGCGCAAAGAAACGAATCCTTCTGCGCGATGATCTCGCCCCCAATCTCCGCGAGATGCGTCGGAATGATTTTGCCCGGATACGGAGCCCCGAAGGCGGCGCGCCGCTTCGATGATGCCTGATTCTGAAAGACCGTCATGAACAGCGATTCACCCGTGACCAGCCGCTTGCCGGCACTGACGAGCGAGCCGAGGAATCCGCTCGATTGCTGCGAACCGTCGCCGAAGATCGTCTCCATCTCGATGCCGTCTTCCATGTACATCATTCCGCCCGCTTCGGCGACGATGGCTTCCATCGGATCGAGTTCCACTTCGACGTACTGCATCGCATCGCCGTGGACGACGTAATCAATCTCATGCATTCGACTCATGGGATTCTCGACGGTTGAGACGTTGATGCGCAATCTGCGTGGAATCAGCTTACCGGCGGGGCTGCGCGCATTTCTACTGCGAATGCCGTCATGCACAACGCGAAGATCACATGTCGATGCCGAGCTCTTCGATCTTTCGATACAGGCTCGACAGGCCGAGCTTCAAGCGCTTCGCCGCTTCGCGCTTGTCCGGCCATTGCCGCAGGACGCGCGTGATGTGCAGTCGTTCGTAGTGCCGCAGCGCGCTGCGCAGGTCGTCGTTGTCGGGAAGCGGCTGCCCCATGCCCAGGAGGTCGGGTGGAAGATCCTTGGGCTCAATGCGGTTTCCGTCGCACATCATGACGGCCCACTCGATGGCGTTGTCGAGCTGCCGCACATTTCCTTTCCACTGGGCCGCCATCAGGAGCCGCATGGTTTCACTGGTAACTCCCGTAACGCGCTTCCCCATCGCCTGCGTGTGCTTTTCGACGAAATGATCGACCAGCTCGGGAACATCGTCGAGGCGCTCCCGGAGCGCGGGGATCTGAATCTTCACTCCGTCGAGTCGATAGAACAGATCCTCCTGGAAGCGTCCCTCCGCCACTTCGCGAGCAAGGTCGCGCGTCGTCGATACGACGATCCGTGCTCGGACGGGAATGGTTTCCGAAGCGCCGGAGGGAAGAATTTCCTGGTACTCGATCGCCCGCAGAAGCTCCGACTGAATTCCCAGCGGCAGTTGCGAGACTTCGTCGAGGAAGACGGTGCCGTCCCCGGCGTGCCGGAAGATTCCACGCTGGTCGTTCGCGCTTCCCGGCTGCGATCCGAACAGCTGCGACTCCAGAAGCTCAGCCGGTCGCGTGCCGCAGTTCGCAGCGAGAAACTTTTCTTCGCTGCGCGGACCGGCGGTATGTATGGCTCGCGCGAAGAGCTCCTTGCCGGTTCCGGTCTCGCCGACCAGCAGCACGTTGGACTTCGTGACGGCCACTTTGCGGATCGTCTCCTGCAGATCCGCAAGTACCTTGCTCGAGCCGACGATCTGGTCGAAATCGCCGCGCCGCGCCAGCTCCCTCCTCAGAAACTGGTTTTCAAGCATCATCGTTCGATACTGAAACAGCCTTTGCAGCTTGTTCGCCAGATCCTCGAAAATCACCGGTTTGACGAGGTAATCGAATGCCCCGGCCTTGAATGCTTCCACCGCGTTCTCGACGGTGGCATAGGCGGTAATGACGAGCGCGAAGGTTTCGAGATGAATCTGCTGCAGTCGGCGCAGAAGGTTCACGCCGTCGCCGTCGGGGAGCTGCACGTCGCAGATGGCGACGTCGAAATCCCTCCGCCGCGCCAGGTTCAGTGCGGCAGCGACGGTTCCAGCCGTTTCAACAACGTAACCTTCACTGGCCAGGAATTCGCGGAGCGTTGTCCGAATGATCTCTTCGTCTTCGACGATCAGAATAGTGCGCTTCGTCACGTTGCAGATACTTTTTCATGTTCGGGAACATCAGAACCGGAACTCGCGTCGCTTGCGCGAGTTTCACAGTTCAGGAATACGTTGAATACCGCTCCGCCTTCCGAATTCTCCGCCAGCTCGATTCGCCCGCCGGTCTGTTCGAGAATGTGCCGGCAAACGAAAAGACCCAGACCGGTGCCGGTCTCTTTGGTTGTAAAGTAGGGTTGAAAGATGACGCCGCGATGCTCCGGCGCGATGCCGGGGCCGTCATCTCGAATGGAGACGCAGATCTGTTCTCCGACCACTTCAGTGGTCAGTTCGACCATCCCCCCTTCTTCGGTGGCATCGAGCGCATTCAGAATCAGATTCAGGAACACCTGGACGAGCTGATCGCGCAGCGCACGCAGCTTCGGAAGGCTCTCCGCATAGCGGGTGACGATCCGCTTCCCTTTTTTGCGCTTGTAATACTTCGCAATGCTGAGCGACGCATCGAGAACCTCGCGAATGTCGCACAGCGCCAGCGATTTCGTCGCCGGACGACTGAAATCGACGAGTTCACGCAGCGTCCGCTGAATGCGACGAAGCTGGTCATCGACCATATGCAGCCGTTCGCGCGTGTACTCATCCGTGTGGCGCCGGTTCAGCATCTGCACCAGCGAGCTGATGGCGGCCAGCGGGTTTCCCACCTCGTGCGCAATTCCCGCGGCGAGCAGTCCGAACGCGGCCTGTTTCTCCTGCTGAACGACCAGCGCCTGCGACTCCTGCAGTTCCGCCGTCCGCTCCTCAATGCGCCCTTCGAGCATCTCCTGGTTCTGCTGCAGCTCATCGTTGAGCGCGCCCAGCCGGCGGCTGACCGACTGCAGCAGGCTCGCCAGCGCCGCACTCCCCCACGTGACCCATCCCATCAGAATGAGCATGAGCACGAGGGTCGTAATCTCTTCGCGATTCTGCACCGATCGTATGAACGCGAGCGTGCAGTAGCTGGCCGCATGGAGCGCGTACGTCGAGTAAGTGATCCACTTCGAATAGCGAATTGCGCAGACCAGCAGCGAAAGGAAGTAGTAATAACGGAACGGGCTTTCAAGACCCGTGTCGAAGTAGCACAGAAGCCCGATGAACACCGCTTCCATCAGGGAGATGAATAGCGGGCTCCGACTCAGGAACACCTTGCCACGGTAGCTGAAATACGTATCGACGATGGCATAGCCGGCGCCGAGGATCAGGATCCAGTTCAAAACCGGCCGGCTGGCCGGATCCCGCCCGAGGAAATTCACGAGCGCGTAGCCGACGCAGAGCCCGAACCACCGAATACGAAGGGTGATCGCCTCGGCCGCCAGGTCCCAGGGAAACTCATCTCGCGTACTTGGAGCAGACTGCAACGCGCACAACCTTCGCGTGAATCCCGTTACCACATTTCCCACAGAATGCCGGCCATTCCTCGACAACCGGCTCGGCCACCGCGTTCATGGATTATAGATGCGGTCGTCACTGGTTGCGAAACATCCGCTCCGGAACCGGCATTTCCTGTGAGAACCAATTCCCACCGTTCCCCGCCCGATCGATGCCACTGCCGCTCCCCATTGGATTTGACACAAACTCTTATTTGAACATACGATACGATTGGTTTCGAGAACGGCCCGAGATCGCATGAAGTCATAGCGATGAATCTGCCGATAAGACCGATTTGGTGGACCGGGTAGACTTTAACGGCGGCTTGGCCGTCGCACTGAGCGACTGACGACGTCCAGCGACCCTCGACGATCACACGGGAACACGAATCCGGCCTCATGCGAATTCTTCTGACAAGCTCTGAGGCGGTTCCATTCTCAAAAACGGGTGGGCTGAGTGATGTGGCCGCAGCGCTCACCAAGGAGCTCGCAAACGCCGGCCATGACGTCGCTCTGATCATTCCCAGCTTTCCGCAGTCCCAGGCGCGGCTCGCCAGCAGCGGACCTTCCATCGAGCCGACCGGCAAGAACGTGGAAGTCCGCCTCCGGTCCAGGCAGATCGTCGGGCGAATCCTGAAATCGTCATTGCCCGGTTCGAACGCTGCGGTGTACCTGATCGATCAGCCCAACTATTTCGACCGCGCCGGCCTCTATCTCGAAAATGGCCGCGACTACTCCGATAACTGCGAGCGCTTCGTGTTTTTCAGTCGCGCGGTCCTTGAGGCGGCACGCGTTCTCGGACTGCGCCCGGACGTCATTCATGCGAACGACTGGCAGACCGGGCTCGTTCCCGCGCTTCTTTCAGTCGAATATGGGCATCAGCCCGAGTTCGAGCAGACCGGCAGCACCTTCACGGTGCACAATATGGCATTCCAGGGCCAGTTCTGGCATTGGGACATGCTGCTGACCGGGCTCGACTGGCAGTACTTCAACTGGAAGCAGATGGAATACTACAACCATCTGAACCTGCTGAAAACCGGGATCGTTTTCGCCGACATGATCACGACGGTGAGCCCGACATACGCACGTGAGATCCAGACGCCGCGGTTCGGCTATGGTCTCGAGAACGTGCTGTCGAGCCGTCGAGACGTGCTTCGCGGAATTCTCAACGGCATCGACGTCGACGAATGGAATCCGAGGACTGATCCGAGACTTGCCCGGAATTATTCGGTCGACGCGCTCGACGGGAAAGCGAACTGCAAAACGCAATTGCAGCAGCAGCTCAATCTCCCGGTGCGCCCGGAAACTCCGCTCTTTGGGATGATCTCCCGGATGACGGATCAGAAGGGCTTCGGACTTCTGGTCGAATGCCTGCCGTCGATTCTCGAGCGCGACGTACAGGTCGCCTTCCTGGGAACCGGCGAGAAAAAGTACGAGAACTGGGCTCAGTCGCTGGCCGCGCAGTTCCCCGGCAAGGTGTCAGCCACGATCGGCTTTGATGACACGCTCGCACACCGCATCGAAGCCGGCAGCGATCTGTTTCTCATGCCGAGTCTTTTCGAGCCGTGCGGCCTCAATCAGATGTACAGTATGACGTACGGTACGGTTCCCATCGTCCGTGCCGTCGGAGGGCTCGCCGACACCATCATCGATGCGACTGTTGAGAATCTGGCTGACGGCTCGGCCACTGGTTTCAGTTTCGACATCGAGAGTGGAGCCGAACTGGGAAGAACGATCGAACGCGCTCTTCAGCTCTACGCCGATCGCGATGCATGGAAACTGCTTGTCGAAAGCGGCATGCGGAAAGACTGGTCCTGGAGTCGCAGCGCGAAAGAATACGTCGACGTTTATCAGTCAGCGATCGCAAGACGGACCCGGCGAGCGCCCGCCGCCGCTCTTGCATGACCGGAAGCGGAAAGGACGAAGCACCGGAAGAATTTGTGTCATTGGCGCGGCCACAGCGGCGACATCAGACCATTCAATGAAAGTTCGGCGGTTGCCGGATAATTGTCGGTCGATATCGCGCTCGTGGCGAACTCTCTTTCAAAGCCCTTTTGTGATGTGGTTTGGATCCCATGCAAAGCGTGACGTTGGCATTGTTCTGGCATCAGCATCAGCCGTACTACCCCGATGACGTTTCGGGGGAAACGCTCATGCCCTGGGTACGCCTTCACGGAACGAAGGACTACTACGGGATGGCGATGCACATCAAGGAGATTCCCGAATTCCGCTGCACGATCAATCTCGTGCCGAGCCTCCTGATGCAGCTCAAAGCGTACACCGACCAGGGGCGCAGCGACCGTCACCTGGACGTCTCACGGATGCCCGCAGACGGGATGAGCGCCGGCGACATCACCTACCTGCTCGACAATTTCTTCATGGCGAATCTCGATGCCATGATCCGCCCGCACGAACGGTACTACGAGCTGTACCTCAAGCGGGGATTCGGGATCGACCCGGTCGAGAACGCGATCGGCCGGTTCTCTCCGCGCGACATCCGCGATCTGCAGATCTGGAGCAATCTCACCTGGATGCACGATCTCGCCTTCGAACATGACTCGGATCTTCGCGAATTCCGCGCGAAAGGCCGGGGCTGGACCGAAGGGGAAAAAACGTGGTTCCTCGAAAAGCAGATGGAGATTCTCAGAAGGATCATTCCGCTGCATCGGGAGCTCGCGCAATCGGGCCAGGTCGAGCTGACGACCACGCCGTTCTATCACCCGATTCTCCCGTTACTCTGGGACAAGCGGAGCGCGCGCGTCGCGATGCCGGGATGCAATCTTCCCCGGAACCTCGATTCCTACAAGGAAGATGCCGCTCTCCACATCCGGCGCGCGGTCGCGTACCACAAAGAGCTGTTCGGAACGGCGCCGGTCGGGATGTGGCCGTCGGAAGGCTCGGTTTCGCAGGATATCGTCTCCGCAATTTCCGAATCCGGCATTGAATGGATCGCAACCGACGAAGAGATTCTTGCGGAATCGACGAACGGGTGGATCTCCCGCGACGGGCAGGGACACCTCCGGCATCCGGAGATGCTGTACCGCCCGTGGCGCGTCGAGAGCGGTGACCGCAACCTGCAGATGGTCTTCCGCGATCACGCCCTCAGCGACCTCATCGGTTTCCACTATCAGCGGAGCGATCCGCGCCATGCCGCGAACGATCTTATTGGAAAGGCGCTCGCCATCGGCCGTGCGTGCGAGGCGAACAACGCCGGTCGGAGCGCTCTCGTTCCAATTATTCTCGACGGCGAGAATTGCTGGGAGTACTACCCTGACGGCGGCGTCGGATTCCTGAGAGCGCTCTATCGGAGTGCTGTCGAGAATCCCCAGATCCGGCCGATGACCATCAAAGACTATTTGAAGGAATCGCCGGCCACCGACCGCATCGGCCACCTGTACGCCGGAAGCTGGATCTCCCATAACTTCGCAATCTGGATCGGACACCACGAAGACAACACCGCCTGGGATTTGCTGCATCAGACGCGGGAATTCCTGAAGCAGACGGAAGCGGAGAAGACCGCCTCGCCCGACGCCATCCGCATGGCGTGGGAAGAAATTTACAACGCGGAAGGGAGCGACTGGTTCTGGTGGTTCGGCGACGATCACTCGTCGGCTCTCGACAGCCTGTTCGATCAGCTCTTCCGGAAGCATTTGAAGAACGTCTATCTCCTGCTCGGCGCGCCGAGTCCGAGTGTGCTCGACCATTCGATCTCGCGGCACGAGCGAAAGTCGATCCACACGAGCCCGACCGGATTTCTTCCGGTCAAGGTCGACGGGCGCCACACGTACTTCGAGTGGATCAGCGCGGGACATTATGTGAGCGGCAGCGAGCGCGGCACGATGACGCTCGTTACTGAAGGAATCGTGCGCGAAGTTTACTTCGGGTTCGATGCCAACCGGTTGATGATTCGCATCGATACCGCCCGTCATGCG
>JBFWWA010000072.1:0-12055 GCA_050246455.1 Planctomycetaceae bacterium | reverse complement strand
AACCAGCAGCCGCCGAAGATTCAGAACGGCAACCGAAACGGCCGGAAGAACGGCAACCAGAAGTACAACGGCAACAACGACAACGACTGAGCCGACGGTGGGGCTCCCACCATCGAAAGGTTGCACGTACGCGGAGATGAACGGCGGGGGGCACGGCCCACCTGACGTCAGCAGAACGCAATTGCCGTCAGCGCGTAGACGAGAGCGGTCCGTTCAAGTTCGGCGATCGGCACTTCCTCATGGAGCGTGTGTGCTCCTTTGCCGGCGGGGCCGTGTGTGATCGCCGTCACCTTGCCGCGAGCCGAGAACGTATTGCCATCATCGACGAATGGCTTTGCACCAATTGGAAGCGGCGCCCCCATCACGGCCGTCGAGACTGACTGAAACGCTGTTGCGAGCGGAGATTCCGCGTCAACCTCAAACGCATCACGGACCAGGTGAAACTGGCAGTCGACAGTCGTGCCGCTTCCCGCAACTGTCTTGTCGAGTTCCGAGCGCACCGCTCGTTCAACATCGGCAACGGAACGGCGCGGCAGCCAACGGCGCGTTCCCGAGAGTGAAAAGGTCACCGGCGACTGATTGTAGATTTCGCCCGAGGAAACACGTCCTACGAACAGGCTCTCGCGCCCGGCGAGAGGGTGGCATTCCTTCGCAAGCTCGCGATCGAGATCCGCGAAACGACGCACGATCTCCGAGCCGACTCGTATCACGTTCGGCCCGTCGATCCCCCCGAGCACTTCGTGCACGGGTTCGCCGTCGCGCTTCACCGTGATTTCGAGCACTCCGAGTCCACGCCCTGCCGTTGCAAGCCGATCGGAAAGATACTCAGGAATGAGCACTCCGTCACCGATGTAGCCAGCGTCGATCAGACAATCAACCTGGCTCCCATCTCCCCAAGGCGACTCATGCAGATCATGCGCGGTAAAGAGAATCTCGCCCCTCGTGAGGAGCCCGGTCTCGCGCAGCACGCGGAGCGCTTCAAGCGCGGCCGCAATTCCCCCCTTCATGTCCGAGGCACCGCTGCCGTAAAGCATGCCATTTTCGACACGCGGCGGTACGAACGGCAGATGGACCGTATCGAGATGTCCGTTGAACTGCAGCATCCGTCCTCGCTCGGCGGCGCGAAATCGCGCCGCGACCGCGGGTGCATCAGCCCACCCCGCTTCCGGACGATCGACCGGAAAACCCTCCGCGCGAAGTATCTCCGCGAGTCGATCGGCTACCCGGCCGGCATTCCGTGTGGGGCTCGGAATTCCGATCAATTCCGTAGCGGTCCCGACAAGTCGGTCGGAGCGGATGGCAGCCCGAACACGGTCCACCAGCTGTGGTGTAATGGATGTCGTCATAGATGTTCGATTGGACTGCACGCGGTACCTGCCGTCAATCATCGGGCTGATCGTCTCAACGTCCAGTCCTCACTTCGTTTACGCTTCAGTTGCCCTCTCCCCCCCGTTCGCGTGATAATCTGAAGAGTTAAACGCAAGTCGGTTATTTGCTGAAAGGGAGCGATCGGTGACGAAGTACTGGAGACTGCTCGCGGTTGTGGCATGCTGTGTGATTGTTGGTTGCGGACAGAGTGAGAAACCCACACCTACCGACAAGCCCGCCGAAAAACGGCCCGCAGGGGAAAAGAATCCGAAGCGAGGTGAAGACGCCGCGCCGGCTGCCAAGACCGAGCCTGTCGCCCCACCGGAGAATCCGGAAGGTTCGGCCGCCCTCGAGAAACTCGGCGCGAAACTCAAGCGGGACAAGGCTGGCAAGGTCACGGAAATCAATCTCGCAGAGGGACGTGGCACAGATGCCGATCTCGAAGTCGTCAAAAGCTTCTCGAATCTTGAAAGACTCACTTTGGACGGCCCGACCTATACGTCCAAGGGGCTTGAGCAACTGAAGGGTCTTTCGAAACTGCGCGTCCTCAATCTTGCACGATCGGACACCGACGACGCCGGACTCGTGCACCTTGGAGCCATTGAATCACTCGAAGTTCTGAATCTCTTCTCCACTGACGTCACTGGCGAAGGGTTCAAGAGCCTTGCGCCGCTCAAGAACCTCAAGGATCTTGACCTGCGGCGAACTCTCGTCGACGACAAGGCAGTGGCTGAACTCGTTGCGCTTCCGTCGCTCAAAATCCTCAAGTTGCAGGATTGTGATCGCCTGCTCGATTCCGCCATTGAGTCGTTCGTAAAAATGCCCGCGCTGGAGCGCATCGGCCTCCGCGGCTCGGTCTGGGGCGATTCCGCCCTCACCAAGTTCGGTACAATTAAACGGCTCAAGGGGCTCGAGCTCGATGACGCATCGTCGATTACCGACTCCGGTCTGGAAGCGATCAAAGATCTCACAGACCTCGAAATCCTGAGTCTTCGCGGCAGTTCGGTCAGTGATGCCGGCATGGCGCATCTCGGCGGACTGACAAAACTCAAGCGAATCATGCTCCGCGATACACTCGTCGGTGATGGTGCGATGGAACAGCTCGCGAAGATGCCAGACCTCGACACTCTCGAGCTCACCGAAACCCAGGTCGGCGACGCGGGACTCGAAAAGCTGAGCGGCCTCTCGAAGATGGCTCGACTGGAACTTTGGAAAGTGAAGATCACTCCGGCCGGAACCGCCCCGCTCGCGAAGATGGTCAATTTTCTCGACCTGAACCTTGATGGAACTGACATTAACGATGATTCGCTGAAAGCTCTCTCGGGTTTGAGCCGACTTGAAGTTCTTAATCTCGCGAACACGCCGATCACCTCGAAGGGAGTCGAGCATCTGAAAAGTCTCAAGAATCTGAAAACTCTCGATCTCAGCTTCACACAGGTCGATGACGCCGGCGCGAAGGCTCTGACCGATGCAATCCCGGGTTTGAAGATCACGCGGTAAAACGCGGACAATTGCCGCACGCAGACCAGCGGAGAGTCGTTTGACGCACAGATTTACAGATCATCCGATCGGTGTTTGGCACCTGACCGGTCTCATGTTCATAGCGCTGGTGATGTTCTCGCCAGCGGCTTCCCGCGCCGGCGACACTCCTGCGAAACCGTCCGCATCGGATATTGAATTCTTCGAGCGGTCCGTTCGACCCGTGCTCGCAGAATCCTGCTTCAAGTGCCACGGAACGGCGAAGCAGGAATCGGGTCTCCGGCTCGACTCGCGCGCGTCGCTCCTCAAGGGAGGAGACAATGGACCGGCCGCTGATCTCAAAAGACCACTCGCGAGTCTCTTCATTAAAGCGGTCCGCCGGGAAGACGGGCTCGAAATGCCCCCCGAGCATCCTCTCGATCAGGCAAAAACATCGGCATTGATCCGGTGGGCCGAGCTTGGATTTCCATGGCCCGAAGAGAAAAACAGCAGCGCATCCAATGGCAACAATCTTCGGTCACACTGGGCATTCCAGCCGGTGCGAGCGATTGAGCTTCCGGATGTGTTGAATCGGAGTTGGCCACTCACGCCGATCGACCGGTTCATTCTCGCGCGACTCGAGAAGGCCGGACTTTCACCTTCCCCCTTTGCCGATCGGCGAACACTGGCTCGCCGCGTCAGCTTCGATCTGCTCGGCCTCCCTCCGTCACCCGAAGACATTTCCGCCTTCGAAACCGACACATCGGCCGACGCCTATGAAAAAATGATTGATCGCTTTCTTGCATCTCCCCATTACGGTGAGCGCTGGGGTCGCTACTGGCTCGACGTTGCCCGATATGCCGACAACAAAGGCTACGTCTTCTTCGAGGACGGGAGTTTTCCCTGGGCCTATACCTATCGCGACTATGTCATTGAATCGCTCAATGCCGACCTCCCATACGATCGCTTTATTATCGAGCAGATCGCCGCCGACAAGCTCGTCAAGGAACCGGGAACCGACCGCTCGTCGCTGCGCGCACTCGGGTTTCTCACCGTCGGCGGTCACTTCATGAATAACGTGCATGACATCATCGATGATCGTATTGACGTCGTGACTCGTGGTCTGATGGGGTTCACCGTGACCTGTGCCCGCTGCCACGACCACAAATTCGATCCAATTCCGCAGGACGACTATTACTCGCTCTACGGTGTTTTCAGCGCATCCGAAGAGCCGATACTCCCACCGCTCTTTACTGGGGAGCCCGGGACGGACGAATACAGGAAGTTTTCGGCAGAGATGCAGTCGCGTGAGAAGAAGCTCAACGACTTCGCCTCCACGACGATCGACCACATTGTTCGGGATGCCCGCAGTCGTGTCGCAGAATACCTCCTCGCGGCCTATGCGATGCGTAATCAGCCGAACACTGAAGATTTTATGCTCCTGGCGGACAAAGGTGACCTCAATCCGACAATCATCACCCGCTGGCGGAACTACCTGGAGAAGGCGGCGCTGCGCGACGACCCGGTCTGGACAATCTGGACTGCTTACGCAAAGCTCAAAGATGAAGAATTCGCGACGAAGGCTCCGGAAGTCGCGGTGAAGTATTCGGTGGTCGGCGGCGCGCTCGAGCAGACGGCGAACAGGCTCGTGCGGCGTGCATTGAGCGGCGACGCACCCGCCACGATGGCCGACGTCACCCGCCGTTACACCGAGTTGCTTCAGTCGATCGACCGGAAGTGGACCGATTTGCAGAATGCACCTCGTCCCGAGGGAGTCGCCGCTCCGACTCGCTTGCCCGACGATGCAGAAGAAGAGCTGCGTCAGGTCTTCTACGGCCCGGACGGCCCGCCCAACATTCCGCGAGTCATCGGGTGGGGGTTTCTCACGCTCCTTCCGGACCGTCCTTCGCAGGAGGAATACAAGAAACTGTTGAAGGACGTTGAGTCGTGGAGCATGACGGGCCCTGGCGCGCCGGCGCGCGCGATGGTTCTTGTCGACTCGCCGATTACCGATCCTGTGCGCGTCTTCCAGCGAGGCAATCCGAACCGTCTCGGCAAGGAAGTGCCGCGTGCGTTTCCGACCGCGCTCGGCAAGCGTGAACCGTTTCGCGAGGGGAGCGGCCGACTCGAGCTCGCCCGCGCAATCGTTTCACCCGACAATCCGCTGACCGCGCGCGTCCTTGCGAACCGCGTCTGGCTACATCATTTCGGGGCTGGTCTCGTTGCCACCGCCGGCGACTTCGGACTGCGGGGCGATTCACCTTCGCATCCTGAGCTTCTCGACTTTCTTGCGAACGAGCTAATACGCAATGGCTGGTCGCTCAAATCGTTGCACCGGCAGATTCTGCTGTCGGCGGCGTACCAGCAGTCGAGCGCGGAGCGCGACGATGCCACCAGAATCGATTCCGAGAATCGACTTCTCTCGAGAATGAACCGCCGCCGCCTCGACTTCGAAGCAATGCGGGACATGCTCCTTTCCGCATCAGGAAGTCTCGATACAGAACTTGGCGGGACGGCCGTCGATCTGCAAAGTGCGCCGGTCGTCGCACGTCGCACCGTTTACGGTTCGGTTGATCGCCTCAATTTGCCGGGACTTTACACAGTGTTCGACTTCCCGAGCCCGCTAGCGTCGAGCCCGTCTCGCGACACGACGACAATTCCGCCGCAGTCGCTCTTCTTCATGAACAGCCCGTTTGCGATCGAATGCGGAAAGCGACTCGCCCAGCGGTCCGACGTGATAACAATTGCTGCGACCGATGAGCGCCTCGCTCGTGTTTATTCGCTGCTTTTTGGCCGTGCCCCATCATCGAAAGAATCCGAGCTCGCCCACGAATTCCTCGGACCCGATCCGAAGAACGAGAATTGGATCAGCTTTGCCCAGGCCCTGCTGATGACCAACGAACTGATGTTTATCGACTGATCTCGCAACGACAGTGTGGCTGGGGTCAAGCCAGAGCACGCTCCGGACTCGAGTGAAACATGCAAGAATCTTCATCGCACCATTCCTGCTCGCCGCCGACAACCCGCCGTGAAATGCTCGCTCGCTGCGGCACCGGATTCGGAATTCTCGGCCTGGCTGCTCTCTGCAGTGAAGAGAACGCACGCAATGTGCTCGCCGCGCCTGGTACGCCCGCTTCTGATGCGCTGCCGCTCACGCCGCGCGGACCGCATTTTGAAGCGAAGGCGAAGCAGGTCGTTCATCTCTTTATGAACGGTGGCCCGTCGCACGTCGACACGTTCGATCCCAAGCCCTTGCTCGACAGGTATCACGGGCAGCAACTTCCCACGAACAATCTGCGGACTGAGCGGAAGACCGGCGCCGCCATGCGCTCGCCGTTCCGGTTCCGGAAATATGGTCAATCGGGAATTGAAGTCAGTGAGATTTTCTCGAAGACCGCTCAGCACATAGACGACATCGCGGTCATCCGCTCGATGCAGGCCGACGTTCCGAACCATGAGTCTTCGCTGATGTTGATGAACTGCGGAGATGGCAGGCTCTCTCGACCGAGCTTCGGTTCGTGGGTCACCTACGGCCTCGGCTCAGAGAGCCGCAACCTTCCCGGATTCGTGGCGATGTGCCCCGGCGGTTACCCGATCGTCGCGACACGCAACTGGCGAAGCGCATTTCTCCCCGGCGCGTTCGAAGGAACGTATGTCGATTCGAAACATACCGAGATCGACAAGCTGATCGCACACATCCGTAACCCCGGAATGGCCGACGGCTCGCAGCGGAAACAGCTCGACCTTGTCCGCCGGCTCAACGAACATCATCAGTCTGCCCGGACGGCCGACCCGCGGCTCGAAGCGCGCATCCAGGCGTTCGAGCTCGCATACCGGATGCAGTTCGAGGCGACCGATGCGTTCGACATCCACCGCGAGCCGAAGCACATTCTCGAAATGTACGGTGACGGACAGCAGGCCCGGCAGCTCCTTATCACGCGTCGCCTGCTCGAGCGCGGCGTCCGGTTCATTCAGGTCTGGAGCGGTGCAGGACAGCCGTGGGACAACCACAATGACATCGCGAACGAACATCGCAAGCTCGCCGGCGAATGGGATCCCGCGATCGCCGCGTTCCTGACCGACCTCAAGCAGCGCGGAATGCTCGATTCGACCCTCGTCCTCTGGGGAGGTGAATTCGGGCGTACTCCGGTCGCGGAACTGCCGGCGCTCAACGGCCGCGACCACAACCATTACGGCTTCACCTGCTGGCTCGCCGGGGGCGGCGTAAAGGGTGGCACGGTTTACGGCGCAACCGACGAATTCGGCTTCCGAGCCGCGGAGAAACCGGTCCACGTGCACGATCTGCACGCGACAATGCTCAGGCTCCTCGGCTTCGACCACGAGAAGCTCACCTACCGCTACGCCGGCCGCGACTTTCGCCTCACCGACGTCCATGGGCACGTGGTTAACGAGCTAATCGCCTGACTCGTGCCGTCGTTTCGTGGCGTCTGCAAGTTGCCGGGGGCCTTCTTTTCCGTTTCTCATGATCCGCCGGCGGTCCGTCCCCGTTCAATTCCAACAGTCCCGGCCGATCTCCCGTAATCTTCGACGACTGCGATAGCGAGCCGCCGAAATCCGGAGAATCCAGGAACTGCTAAGTCACTGCTAATTATCGGTTTACACTCGCGACTGGAGTGAGCCACCCGATTGGACTGCAGAAGGTCTGGTCGCGAAACGATTGGTTGTTTAGACTGTTTTGCGTCCCAATAGCAGGTTTTTCTGATGATGGTGTTCCGGAAGAAGAGCCCGATCCACCGAGGTGCGGCAACGTTGCTCGCACTCGTGGCCGGCTTTTCGCTCATCGCCCCGCTCTCCCTGGTGGCGTCGGTGAACACCCGCTCGGAGAAGCAGACGGACCCAAACGAGCGGACCGAGTCTCGTGAGGAGCAGGTCACTTCGGTGTGTAATGCCCGCCGTGCATTGCGGCGACATGTCGTCGCTGACCGTTGTCAGCCCTGTTTCCGCGGGCATCGCTCTGACGTAGCTTCTCTGCTCAAAGCCGGCATGGCCACGGCCGATCGCGGCTTCCCCAACGGCATATGCAGCTTCCAGAACGGTTGCACTGCGCCGTTGCGTTGTTGATTCGCTTCTGAGTCGCAAGCTGCGTCTCTGTAACAATCGTAGCGGCTTTGCGCTACGAGTTCCGAAGCAGTCAACTGTCGCATCCGCTGCGGCGGGCCATTTACCGAGAATCCGGTCTACCGGGCCGACGTTATCGGGCTACAGGCCGGAATGGGAGGTTCATCATGCAAAAACTCGTCAAAGGCATTCACCAGTTTCAGGACAATATCTTCAGCACGCAGCGACGATTGTTCGAGCGGTTGGTTGATGGTCAGAGTCCTGAAGCGCTCTTCATTACTTGTTCCGATTCTCGCATCAATCCGAACCTTATCACGCAAACCGAGCCGGGCGAGCTGTTCATCCTTCGGAATGCCGGCAACATCGTCCCCGCGTACGGAGCGGGGGGTGGCGGCGGCGAAGCGGCAACCATTGAATACGCGGTTTCGGTTCTCAAAGTTCGCGACGTCATCGTCTGCGGCCACTCCCACTGTGGAGCGATGGCCGCCCTGCTCCATCCCGAAAAATGCGATAAGCTTCCCGCGGTGAAGCAGTGGCTCAGCCACGCGGAAGCCACTGCCCGCATCATCAACGAGAACTACACGCACATTACGACTGAGAATGAGCGTGTGACGGTTACCGTCGAAGAGAACGTCCTCGTTCAGCTCGAAAACCTGCGGACTCATCCGTCAGTTGCAGCGGCACTGGGACGGGGTGAACTCAAGCTGCACGGCTGGGTTTACAAGTTCGAATCGGGGCAGGTCTTCTCCTATCACGCGGAAGAGGGACAGTTCGCCCAGCTTACGGACAGCGCGAAGTACCACGCAACCACTCCCTCGATTTGAAGGCCGAAGCGCCGCAGAACGATCGACCGACGTTGCGACCCGAACTGCGTCCCCAACCTCGGTTCCCAATCGTTGTGTGCCGCTTGTTCTGAAGAGTTGCGTTGAGGGGTCGATTCGTCGCTTGCAGCGTCGAGTTTTCACTCTCGCGAATTCAATCACTGCCGCGTCTGGAGCTGATTGATAATGCGAAGGACCGTTTGAGATCGACGTCCGGTTCGGACAGAGACGAGGAATGAGGAGTGAAGTGAGCCATGAGCCATAAACCGAACAGCACGGACGACCTCGCGCCGCAACTCAATTCGAGCGCGGAAGCGCTCGCTTCGCATGAATCGAAATCGACTCGGCTCCGGCACGACTTCCTTTCATCGATCGTCGTCTTCCTGGTAGCCCTTCCTCTTTGCATGGGCGTTGCGATCGCTTCCGGAGCTCCGGTCGCCGCCGGCCTGATCACCGGCATTATCGGCGGTCTTGTCGTCGGCTCGATCTCCGGCGCTCCGATGCAGGTCAGCGGACCTGCCGCTGGACTCACCGTTATCGTCTACGGAATCATCCAGTCGCTCGGACTCGAAACGCTCGGCATTGTTGTGCTTCTTGCTGGTTTCCTGCAGCTTATCGCCGGCATCTTCCGCCTTGGCCAGTGGTTTCGTGCCGTTTCTCCAGCGGTTATCGAAGGAATGCTCGCCGGCATCGGCGTGCTGATCTTTTCGAGTCAATTCCACGTCATGGTGGACGACAAGCCGAAGGAAAACGGCGTTCAGAACATCATTACGATTCCGGATGCGATCAAGAAGGGTCTTCCCTTACCGGAATGGAAGAGTGCCGAGGAGAACCAGTTCCACACTGACAAGCTGAAGCAGATCGGTATGCTGCACGAGCGGCAGGTCCAGATTCGCGAACGAGTCGCCGAGCTCGTCCCCGCGCATTACGAGTCGGAACAGGAAGAGCTGGTTGCGGTGTTTCCCCCCGACCTCGTTTCACAGCAGTCCGCCGTGCTCGCGGAGCTCCAAACCGCGGTCAAGGAAATTGAAGCACAGGGGTTGACCTCGAACGAGAACGACAGGGAACGAAAACTTTCCGAAGCGACCGACAAGAGTGTTGAACACAGCCGAATCGCGCTAGCCCATCTCGAGGCTGGTGCGGTGAAGGAAGTCCGACAATCGCAGCAGTTCGCAGATGAAACGCTCCGCGGCGTTCTCGATCGGCTGAAGAATCATGACTGGGCCGCGAAGCTTGGGGTCCTTACGATCATTCTCATTATTGTCTGGCAGGCATTCGTTCCCAAGAAGCTGAGGCTTGTCCCCGCACCCCTGATTGCGATTGTTGCGGTGACGGCTTTCACATACTCGCTGAGCCTGCCGGTTCTGTATGTCGAAGTTCCCGACAATCTTTTTAACGAAATTCATCTGCCGACAATGACGACCCTCGGGGAGCTTCCGATCGTTGAAGTTGTGAAGATGGCATTTGTCGTCGCGATCGTCGCAAGTGCGGAAACGCTCCTGTGTGCAACTGCCGTGGATCAGATGCACCAGGGTCCGCGAACGAAGTACGACAAGGAGCTCGCCGCTCAGGGTGTCGGCAACATGCTCTGTGGATTGGTCGGCGCTCTGCCGATGACTGGTGTCATTGTCCGCAGCGCAGCCAACGTGCAAGCCGGAGCCCGTTCGCGTCTTTCCGCGATTCTACACGGCGCATGGATTCTCGGCTTCGTAGTCGGTGCGTCGTTTCTACTCCGGGCAATTCCGACCGCCGGGCTGGCGGCAATTCTGGTCTTCACCGGCTATAAGCTGATGCACCCGCAGACAATTCGAGAGCTTTGGAAGTACGGCATCGGAGAAGTTGCGATCTACCTAATCACCGTGATTACCATTGTGACGACAGACCTCCTGACCGGCGTGCTTGTCGGAATGGCGGCATCCGGCGCAAAACTTCTCTACACGTTCTCGGATCTTCAAATCGACCTCAAGGTGCGGTCCGAGGCAAGAATGGCCGATCTTGCACTCAAGGGAGCCGCCACGTTCATCGGCTTGCCCAAGCTCGCCAGTCGGCTCGAAGAAGTGCCGCCAAACGTCGAGTTGCACGTCGATCTCAACAAGCTCGACTACATCGATCATGCCTGCCTCGACCTTCTCATGAACTGGGCGAAACAGCATGAAGCAACAGGGGGCTCTCTCGTAATCGACTGGGAGTCGCTCCACGCCAACTTTCGACGCGAACTCGAATCTTCTATGAACGAAGCACATCCGCATCACACGACCGGAGCTAACGGTTCACCGGCGAAACAGACAGCTAAGAGCGGGAATTGAGGATATGTCATTTACTGGCGCCCCCATCGCCATTTGAGAACTGAAATCAAGGAGCGACTTCGCTCGGGTGACACGCCCTGGCACGGATGTGGTCTTTCGTGGATTCCCCCTCCTTCGAGGACTCAGAGCGTGACACCCGAGTTTCATCCACAAGGAGTGGCCGGGACGGGATGATCAATACTCCGGACATTGCGTCGCCGGGGTGATCTCACATCTCCCCTCCCGGCCGCTCGCCCTCCTCCGCGATCGATTGCCGATATCCTCTCCGCGTCCACAGCGCTCGGGGCGTATGCGCCTATCGAAGTCCTCGACTCCATCGCTCGTATTCTTGAAGCACATCTTCTTCGCCCACGAAGGGCTTCCAGACAAGGCGCCCGCGGAAGCCGTATTCTTTCCCCGTTTCAACCCGGTGCACGACATACTGAAAGTCCCACGCAGGGCGTGGCTTTCGCGGCACCTTGAACTTGAAAATGCTGAAACGGATCTCTTCGCCCGCGGAATACGATTTGTCGAACATCAGCTCAAATGACATTCCATTCGCCGCTTTGCCGAAATAGAACGGTTTCGTGAAGCGGGGCCATTCGTAACTCCAGTTGTTGAGCCGGAAGTTGTGATCCGGGTCGTACTGAAGATCGCGAGCGTCCGCATGTCGATACGTCCCACCCGAATTCCAGTCAACGTGGCCGCGCGGTGCATCCGCCGAGATCCATTCCTCGCCTTTTCCCGGTCCGGCAATGCCGCGAAAGTGAATCGGAATTTCGGCAACGTCATTCATGTAATTGGCAAAGAAGAAAACCGCCCAACCCCTCTCTCCAAATAGCGACGCGTCGGTCGGTTTGCACCGGAACTCGAAATCGACGTAATGCGGACCGACGACTTTGTACGTCAGTGTGCTCGCGACTCCCCAAGGTTCGTCCTCGGGCTTGCGGACAAGCCTCACCGCATGCTCGCCGAGTCGATGCAGCGCATATGGACCGCTGCGCGGTGTGACTTTGTTATGCGGCGATTTGTGGCCGGAGATGA
>JBFWWA010000071.1:0-12124 GCA_050246455.1 Planctomycetaceae bacterium | reverse complement strand
TCGCTCATCGGGAGAAAGTCGTAGTAATCTCCCCCGACCGCTTCCGCCGGCGCCGACAGGCCCGCCAGATCGAACCCTGGAACGACCGGGGCACGCTTCGGCAGCAACCCCTGTTGCACATCGCGGGCGACGCGAAGCTTTTCTTCGGTCAGCCGGAGCGTGACTTCATTCTGGTACGCGCGGCTGTAATCCAGGATCAGTCCCGCCATGGGAACGAGATTCGCAATGATCTTGAGATACAGCGAGATATTGAAGTGATTGTCGTAAAGGGCTGTCGATCCGAAAGCCGCGTGCAGCTGGGCCGCCGCCGATGGAATCACGCTCACCATGATTGCGTGCGAAAACAGGCTCGGCTCACGGCGATGAAACTTCGGGAAGATGACGGCACCCGCGAACAGATACATGAACAGCGGGAGCAGATCCCACGGCCGAAACGCAAATCGCGATTTCGGGAACACGGTTTCGGGAAGCGTCGGAAGAACGGCGCAGATGTGGATGATCGAATACGCCATCAGACCGAACAGAATTGCCGAAAGGACGATAAACCGCGGCCCGGTCTCGACTCGGCGCACTCGGCCGAAACGGCTTGACCAGACGAAGGGGAGCATGCCGGCGATCAGAAAGATCGCGTTGATCGTCCGTGAAATCATCCACGTAAACGGGATGAAATGGTCGAGATCCACAACCGTCGGAATGAGGCGGGCCGCCGCAAGAGTTCGAAAGCCGTCGATCATTCCTGAAAAGAACAGCGCGGTCCCGATGACCGGCGTGGCGACGTCGCGCGTCACGCTGTAATTCGTGTACGCGAAGACGGCCGTGAAAATCGCCACGCAGAACGCGCTCCATTCGAGGAGCGTGTGGATGAACTCGGCCCGGCTGACCTCTTCGAGGACTTCCAGCCGATGAATCAGAAGGACTTCATTCGCTTCCGCCGGGATGGGTGCGTCGATCGTCGTGAAATCGAAGCCGAGGAGATTCAAGAAGGCGGGAAGCACCGAAAGCAGCAGCACGGCCGTGACGAGTCGCCCCGGAAGCGCGACGCGCTTATCTCCCGAGGGTTCTCCCAATCGGACGTTGACGACTTGAGACATAAACGCTTTTGCGAAACGATCTGCGCGGCCAATCCCGTTCTCGGTGTAGCTTAAGCGTTCGAATGCCGCGAAACCAGCGAGATCGATCCGTGGAACTTTTCCGCCGAAATTCAGACGGTCGGCAAGATCATGTCGGCATGCCAGAAGCGTTCGAGCTCGCGAACGAGCTTCAAGAACTTGTCGAGGTCGACCGGCTTGGTCATGTAGCCGTCGACTTCGAGGCGCCGCGTCGATTCGATGTCTTCTTCCGACGTCGAGCTCGTGAGAATGACGACCGGAATGCTTCGCAGCAGGTCGTCAGCCTTGATATCGGCCAGGATGAATCGTCCGTCCCGTCCCGGCAGTTCGAGATCCAGGAGAATGAGATCGGGCCGCGGAGCACGGGCAAACTTGCCGCGGCGATCGAGAAACTCGATGGCCTCCGATCCGTCCGTCAGCCAGGTGAGACGATGTTGAACATGTCCGCGCTTCAGTGCCCCGATGGTGAGGCGTGCGGAAGTCAAACTGTCCTCCACCAGGAGGATCTCCATCGGTCTGCCGACAGTGTTGTTGCTCATGGAACCGCTCGAATCCAACGGGGTCGCACTCGCAATGCGGCCGGTTCTGCGGGAAGTCGACCTGCACCAGCATTGTAAACCCAGATTCGTGAGTTGTCACCCGCAGAGTGCGAGTGCAATTCGGAGTTCCCGGAGAATGTCCGCCCAAACTTCATGGCTCGCGCGATGAATCGTCAGCTGGGGACGTCGGCGATTCATTCTTCGTTTCGGACGCGGAATCAGTTTGAACCGGCTCTGCTGCGGCCGGATCTCCGTTCTGCCGGTCGGCGCTGTTTTCGCTCGCAGAATCGTTCGCCGGCGGCGACGCGGTCGGCGGCTTGCTGAAATCGATCGGTTCGACTTTCTCGTTCCGAAGCCGGGCACGGACGTATTTCAATTGCGGCTCGAGTTCACTGTTGTCCTGGTAGAGCGTAATGATGCTGCTCCAGATTTCTTCGGCACGCACCGGATTCCCGGCGGTAGCCGCCTCGTCGGCGCGGCGGATCGCGTCATTGACCACTTCCGTCGTCTGTTTCGGCTGATCGCTCGACGCTTCAATCTCCGCGATCTTCTTCCTCGCAAGATTGAGGAAGGGGCGGTTCTCCGGCGACGGTCCTTCTTCGGTGCTTCCGAGGAGATCCACCATGCTGCGATAGGTCCGCAGCGCCGAGATGCGGTCAGGCATATCCTCGAACTTGCGAGCACGAATGTACAGTCGCTCTCCCTCCGGCCGGTTCTCCGGATTCCGGCGCGTGTTCATCGCCTGCCGGTCAGCCCGGTCCATTTCAATCTGGTCGATGTAGTCCTGGGCCTGGCTTGCGTACTCTCCGTCAGGATTCGCAACCAGGTCGTCGAGGTACCTGGTGCGTGCCTCGCCCCAGAAATCCGGATTCTGCATCAACTGTTCCGCCCGAGCGAATTTCTCTTCGTCGCTCAACGGCCACATCGCCCATCCAACACCACCCAACAAAAGCAGAAGGCACGCCGCCAGAAACCAGATCTGCTCCCAGAAGGGGCCCTTCTTCCTCTTCTTCTTTTTCTTCTTGCCCCCGGTGAGAATCTTCACCAGTTCGGAGCGGTCCTGCCGGTCCGTCACGGTCGATGATGCACCGCTGACCGTCGATGTTGCGGTCTGCTTGGAAATACTCAGCTGCTCGGCGACTTTCGTTCCGACTTCATCGAGCGCGACCTGCACGGCGAGCGCGTCGTAGTAGCGATCTTCTGGATCCTTTTCGAGAAGCCGCATCACGACCGTTTCGAGCCAGATGGGGCAATCCATCGCCAGGCTGGTCACGCGCGGCGGTTCAAGTTCCAGGTGCGCAAACAACATCTGCGCGGGATTCTCTTCGACGAACGGCGTCCGGCCGGTCAGAACTTCGTAAAGGACGCAACCGAGCGCGTAGAGATCGGTCTTTCGCGAGACCGGCGGCTTTCCGGAAATCTGTTCCGGCGCCATATACGCATACGTTCCCACGGTGCGCCCCGCGGCCGTGAGCGCCGTCGCCTGCGTGTCGCGCGCAATTCCGAAGTCGCCGAGCTTGAGTTTTCCTTCTTTCGAAAGAAAGAGGTTCGCCGGCTTCAAATCGCGGTGCACAATGCCATGGTTGTGTGCATGCTCGAGCGCTTTCGCAACCTGTTTGCCGACTTCGATCGCCTGCTCCCAGGAAAGCTTCTTCTTCTTGCGGAGCACGTGGTCGAGCGAACCGCCGTCGATGAACTCCATCGCATAGTAATGCTGAGTGCCGTCGTGCCCGCCGCCGTAGTACTTGACGATATTCCTGTGCTTCAGTTTCTTGAGAATCGCCATCTCGCGGACGAAGCGTTTGAGGAGCCTCTTATCGGCATTGAGCTCGGGCGAGAGAACTTTGACGGCAACCTTACTCGACTTTCCATCCTTGGTGTATGTGCCCAGGTAGACGACACCCATGCCGCCAACCCCGAGCTGCTTCTCGAGTTCAAAGGGCCCGACCGTCCGTTTTTCCACCCGCACACCTCGTCGAAAACGCCAACGAATCCGCTCTGCCGGGAGCGCGGCGCTCACCGCAATTCTAATGTTTTTTCTTCATGTGCGTCTTAACTCCTGAACCGAGGGGTTTCTCTGGAATCAGTAGATCCACCAAAGACCCGCCCGGTGAGTCGGCGCAGCGTTTGCAGGTTCTCTGCAGCTTCCAGCGCGGAATCCCCAAATCGCTGCACGGCAAAGAGTTGAAACCAGCGTCCCTTGATTCTGGCCTAACTGGGATGCGAGTTCAACACCCGACTTGTACGGAATGGGACCCGGATCGAACGGAGAACCTGGGGAACGTGTCGGAAGTGCTGAAATATTTTCATCCCTGTGCCGAATTCTCCGTATACTGGAATGCTTGGAGAGGCGGTTTGTCACGACGACGGAAACTCGGAACGATACGGCCGAAGTTCACGTCCAACGGTGCGCAGGAACTCTCGGAACGACTTCGCCCAAAGCCCGGTTGGCATCGGGCATATTGCTCAACAGGCTGCGGCAAGGCGTCTGTTCCCGCACTCACGGACAGCGGAAGTGACCTATGGCAATTCTGATCTTCTGCAGCGAATGCGGAACGTCCCTGCGCGTGAAGGATCAATGCGCAGGTCAGGTCGGCATCTGCCCGAAATGCAAAGGCCCGATCTTTATTGCCTCTCCCTCGGACGATACGGTCCTTTCGCTCCCCCGCCCCGCGACACAGGCACAGAAGGACCACGCCCGGGTACTCGGAATCGAATTCGATGAGCGGATCACGTACAAGGATCTCCATCTGAAAATCGAGCAAGCGCTCGAATCAGAAACCGAGATCATCGATGATCCTGACACCCAGGCGTGAAGCCGCTCTGAAGACGAATCGAAGCCCCGGGTTTCCTGCCCGAGACCTGAGGCCCGACCAAGCCGCCTCATCCCCGCCTTGACCGAAATCCCGCTTCGGGAGACACTTCCCCCCCACGGGTGCCGACGGCCCCCGGACCGGTCTTTCCTCGGAGCAGCGATGAGCGCGGAACGGATTTCGCAATTCGCACAGTACGCGGTATTCCGCGCGCTCGTCTGTGTTCTGAACATCCTTCCGCTGACGGCATGCATCCGGTTTGCCAGGTTTGCAGCGTTCGTGATCTGGCTGCTGCCGCGCAAACTGACGCGCTACCACGTCTCTCGCGAGAATATCCGCAAATCGTTTGGCGAGACGCTGACCGACAGGCAGGTCGATGAAATGATCCACGGCATGTGGGTCCACCTGTTCCGGATGATTCCCGAAATCGTGCAATTGCCGCGCAAGCTGAGACTCTATAACTGCGCCGACGTCATCAAGTTTCGCAATCGCGATGAAACCGTTCGCTGTCTATCGACAGGCCGCCCGGTTCTCATTCTGAGCGGACATTTCGGGAACTGGGAAGTGGCGATGACGACCTTCGGAGTCTTCGGGTTTCCCTGCGGCGTTGTCGCGCGCGATCTCGACAATCCGTACCTCGACGACTGGTTCCGCCAGTTCCGCCGCTTCACCGGTCATCGCCTGATCTCGAAGAAAGGGGGCGGAAGCGAAATGGCGGCAATTCTGGAACGACGCGGCCATCTCGGACTGCTCGGCGATCAGGACGCCGGCTCCGGCGGATTGTTCGTCGATTTCTTCGGCCGCCCCGCTTCCACGTTCAAATCGATCGCACTGCTGGCGATCGAGTTTCGCGCGTACATCCTCGTCGGGTATGCCCGCCGTCTCCCGGACGATCTCGAAAACAATCGCTGGGTGACTTACGAACTCGGGACGGAAGAAATCATCGACCCGCTCGAATTCGACGGACCCGATGCGGTCGTCAAGATCACCGAGCGGTATACGAACGCGCTGGAACGTATCGTCCGGCTCGCCCCGGAACAATACTTCTGGGTCCATCGACGCTGGAAAAGCGTCCCACGCCAGCGCGGGAAGAAGAAACGCGCCGCAGCGTGAGCCCGGGCGACCCACTACGGACTTCCGGCGACCGGACGTCTCCCAAGCCGACAACCTGTTGTCGGAATCCTCGCTGTACGGACCGCATTGCGGACGGCGCGCCGCAGATTGTAAATTGTCGATGGTAATCTGTGGTCGCGTTTTACAGCGAAAGTCTCAGCATGGCTGAATGGCATCGGGTGGCGAGCGTGAGTGATGTCGCTGCCGGCACTTCCAGGGAGCTCGCCGTCGCAGGACGAATCGTCGCGCTGTTCAATGTCGTGGGAACTTTCTACGCGCTCGACGGTGTCTGTCCGCATGCGGGAGGCCCGCTCGGCGAGGGAGTCCTCAACGGAACGGTTGTCACCTGTCCCTGGCATGGCTGGCAGTTCGACGTCTCGACCGGCCGCCACTGCCTGAACGCACGCATCGAACATACCGTTTTTCCCGTAAAGCTCGACGGGGACGGCGTGTTCGTCGAACTTCCTTGAACGGAAGGGGATTCTTTCCGGCCGGATCCACCGACCCGTTGCTTCGGGTGGGAACGGATGATGTCCCTTGCCGGCTCTGCTCGCTCCAAACCCCCCTTCATCCGGTTTTCTCGTTATGACCGGTCCAGTCGGTAGCCGATAAGAGAACCGGAGCCGTCGCTTTGGCGCCCGGGGGGTGCGCTGGAAGTTGCCCCCCCAATTGAGTGCGTGCGCGTCGAAGCTGGGCTGCTCCGGAATGGATACAGGGGGGATGTCGATGCAATGGACTGCGCGTCGGTTCGTATTGAGTGCACTGCTTGTCAGCGCAATTGCCGGGTGCACCTCAATGGGTGGTGGTTCCGAACCGCGTCGCTACAGCGACGAATGGTGGGCTCGCGAGGCCGAGAAACCGGTCGGCGCCCGCCAGAAGGACCATAAGGGAAAACTCTGGCCTCCCTACCCGCGACCGGCCGATGACGGCGGACAGCAATGTTGCCACGAGTATCACGCGGCGCATTACTGGCCGTACCCGTACATCTGCGAGGACCGCAGCTACGTTCGGAATCTCAGCCAGGCGCAGATCAACAATGGCTGGATCACCGAGACAACTCTCTATTCGTACCACTTCAACGAAGAAACGCATGAGCTGACCGATTCCGGTCGCCTCCACCTTCGCTGGATCCTCGAGAACGTTCCTCCTGAGCACCGGATGGTCTGGGTGCAGACCGCTCCGAACAAGGATGTGGCCGCGGTTCAGCTCCTGAATGTTCGCTCGGCTGCTGTCGAGATCGCCGGAGAAGAGAACCTCCCGGGTATCTCGCACCGCGTGACGACGCCGACCGGACGGCCGGCACTGGAAGTCGATGCCATTCGCCGCCTGGAAATCCAGTCGATTCCCGAGCCTCGAATTGTCATCGAGGCCCTGCCGACCGGCACGGGTGGCGGTGGATCGTGATCCCACGTTGCGTTTGAGAAACACTCGAAGCCCGGTTTCGCCAGTTCGAAGCCGGGCTTCGTTTCAATTCGCGGGCTAGGCTTGAGAGAGGCGTACTATGATCGATAAAGCATTTTCCGGACGTTCGGCCGGCAATTCCCAGGCGGCACGCAGTTCCGGGCATCCGCCGGTCGATTCCGTCGGCGATCTCTACTCCGATCTCTTCAACGCGCCGGTCGAAGAAGACGCGGCGGCGTCTCCCTCCGGCACGCAACCGGGCGAGGGAGACGGCGGCACCGCGACCGCCCCCCGCACGCCGTTCACGCTCGCCGATACCGGACTCGGCTTGATGCAGATCTGCGACCTGGTCCTCAAGCAGCTCTACCTGCAGGGAAACATTCTCGGCATTCAGCTCGCGCGCCACGCCCGTCTCCCCTTCCCGGTCATCGATGAGGCGCTCCGTTTTCTCAAAGACGAAAAGCTGATCGAAGTTTCGTCCGGCGAATTGATCGGTCCCGCTTCGTATCGATTCAATCTGACGGAACTCGGACGCAAACGCGCACGCGAGGCCTTCGATCAATGTCGCTACGTCGGACCGGCTCCCGTCCCTCTTGAAGCATATGTGGAACAGTGCCGCAAACAGACAGTCGCGGGAACAGCCTGCAGTCCCGAAGCCCTCTCGGAAGCCTTCGGGAAAATGATCATCCGCCCGAATCTGCTCCAGGAGCTCGGTCCCGCGGTCTGCAGCGGAAAATCGATCTTCGTTTACGGACCACCGGGCAACGGCAAAACAATGGTTGCGAAGGGCCTCGGCAACTTCCTGAACGCACACGGCGGCGACATTTTCGTCCCGTACGCGTTCGTCGCCGAGAACAGCATTATCACCGTCTTCGACCCGACAATTCACCGACCGACCGACAACAGCGAACTGCAGGCGCTCAATCTCGCGGATCCTGAAGCGATCGTGACGGCGAACGACGTCTCGCATTCACGCACGTTGCCGGCGCCGGCGTTCGATCTTCGCTGGCGGCGTGTGCGCCGGCCCGTGGTCATTACCGGCGGCGAATTGACGCTCGAAATGCTCGACCTTCGATACAACGAGTCCAGCAACTTTTACACCGCTCCGTTGCACATCAAAGCGAATTGCGGTGTGTTCCTGATCGACGACTTCGGCCGCCAGATCGTGAGCCCCCGCGACCTGCTCAACCGCTGGATTCTGCCGCTCGAAGAACGAATCGACTTCCTCACACTGACGACAGGGAAGAAGTTCTCGGTCCCGTTTGAGCAGCTCATTGTCTTCTCGACCAACCTCGACCCGCGCGAGCTTGTCGACGAAGCGTTCCTGCGACGTATCCGGCACAAGATTCAGATCGGCCCACCCGACCGCCAGCTGTTCACCGAGATTTTTGACCTGAACTGCGCGCAGCGGGATATCCGCAGCAACCCTGCCTGCCTCGATTTCCTATATTCGCGCTATTACAGTCAGGGCAAATCCCCCAGATCGAGCGACCCGCGAGATTTACTGGAGATCGCTCAATCGATCTGTCGATTCAGACAACAGCCCGTCGTCTTGACGCCGGAGTTGATTGCCGAAGCCGCCTCGCGGTTCTTCTGCGAGATCTAGCGATCAACCGTCAGCTCTCGGCGATCAGCCAGGCGGGCGAATCGGATTCGCATTCGATTCGAACACCTCATTCGTTCTCGCGGATTTCCAAATCGCACCGCTCGCGGCGACCGGCCATGGATGGCTGTTGCTTCTTGCATTTGCTCAGAGCCGATTGCTGAAAGCGGATCGCTACCTGGGGCACGGAGGCTTCGCATGTCGTTCTGTTCGCTCGTCCGAATTCGCCGTTGTGGCCTCGTTGCCGCTGCGCTTCTTTCGGCGGGCTGTGCATCGACCGGAGCAGGCAGCATCGGTGGTGAAGAAACCGCCTGGCAGAAGATGATTCCGGGGAATCAGGCAGCGTCGGCCATCCCGACCCCGGCTCCTTCGAAATACCTCGAGCCGGTGCAGGTGAAGATCGGCGAAACTCCCGCGCCGTCGAAAATCAAGAATCCGGCAAAACTCAACATGGCTTACGGGCGCTGGCAGGAGCAGATGGGCCAGCTCACCGAAGCGCGTCGTTCCTACGATCTCGTCCTCAAAGAAGAGCCGAAGTCGGTCGACGCCATTCTCGGAATCGCACGGCTTGACCAGCTCGGCGGGCGAGTTCGCGAAGCGGAAGCCGGCTTCCTACGCGCCGCGAAGTTGAAGCCGAATGATCCAAACGTCCACGACTCCGTCGGCCAGTTCTATGCCGCAAATGAGAAGTGGCCCGAGGCGATCAAGTGGACGGAAAGTGCGCTCTCACTCGCAAAAACACAGCCGGACAAGGCGGACGCCGCAACGATCGAGTTCCATCTCGCGTCGGTGAAAGCACATTCCGGCGACCTCCCCGGGTCGCTTCCACACTTCGCCAAGTCGGTCGGCGAGGCCGAAGGTCATTTCAACATCGGCTACATCCTGTACGAGAAGGGACAGCACGCGGCCGCCGCCATCGAATGCGAGCAGGCACTGCGCATGCGTCCTGATCTGCAGCAGGCCCAGGCATTGCTCGACGAGATTCGACTCGGGCAGGCCGGAGGAGTTCAACAGACGTCAGCAGTGAACCGGACGGCCTCAACAGCGGCGGCACAATCCGCTCCGAACGGGGCGGCGCCGGAGCGTTTCTTTCGTCCGGTAAAACTCGGCATGACATCGGAAACTCGGCCGGCAACAGACATCCCAAATGGCACATTGCCGCCATCGGTCCAGGCGCCCCAAGGAAACCGGCCGCCGCAGACTTCATCGGCACCGCTGCACGGTGCCACAATCTCCGCGGACTTCAGCGAGCAATCGGGTCAGGCGCAATCGACTCTGCCGCAGCAGCCGCAATGGCAGAATCAGTACGGCGCCGGACATCAGCGATAAACCGTCGTTTGGGAACGACGTGCCGGTTCGCGGTCGTTCCTGATCAAACCTGCCCGCCGACCGACGGCGCGCCGATCGCCTCGGCGAACTCCTCGGGACTTTGCTCCTCAACCGCAACAGCGGCGTTGTTTGAGCGTCGTCCGCGACGAGCCGAGACGACCCGATTGAGCAATTCCTCGCTCACCGTCCGCGAGCTCGTCTGCTTCCCGTCATAGCTCAGCCAGTAATGCTCTTTGAAATCGTACAGCTGGCAAACGCGCTGCGTGTAGAGCAGGTTTCGGTAGCCGAATTGAAAGTGGACCGGATCGTACGATTCTTCGAGCGCCGCTTGGGCGACTTCGAGCTTGTAGAGCGGGATCCGCTGATCAACATGGTGCGCCGTGTGCTCCATGATGTTGAACAGCAGACGATCAATGTACTTCGGAAAGGAGATGTGCGTCGTGCCGCGCACCTGACCCATGTAGAACGACCATTGGTCAATGTCGTTGAACCAGGGGGTCGAGGGATGCGTGTGATGCAGATAGGTCAGGAAACCGACGATCCACTGCGCGAGCATGCCGGGAATGACCTGCGTTCCGAGAATCAGAACCGCCGGATGCGTTTCAATTCCCGCAGCGCGTGCGGCGTAAATTGTCAGTGCCGCCTGACCGATCGCGCCCGAAAGCACGAGGAGATTGTCGAACATCCAGATGCGCCGCATCCGAGGCTGCTTCACTTCGGGTTGTATCACCAGAATCTTTTTGAGCAGAACCTCGACACCATAATAGAATCCATACCCCGGCCAGGAACGGCAGAGACGCACCCACCACTTTCCAAAGGCCGACCGCTTCTCGTACTCTTCCAGCGACATCGGCGACCAGACGTAATCGCGCGGCTGATAGTTCGTCCAACCGTGATGCACGTGGTTGTGCGCGTGAATCCACCCGCTGCAGCTATGCCACGAAGGGAGGAACAACACGCGTGCAAGAAAACGGTTCAGTGTTCGCGAAGGCGTGAGCGAATCATGTGCAGCGTCATGCGAAACGACGAACATCATCGTCACGCCGAGTGCGGCCAGCGGTATGAGCAGCAGCCACGCCCAGAAAGGCGTCACCACAATGGCGATGACCGACAGCGTATAGACCGCAATGCCCGGCAACGCCATCAGGAATCCGGTCAAATAGGAATTCCGGCGAACCGCATCGGGCATCGAAGCCCGGATTTCCTGAGCGGACGGAATCGATGTACGGTCCTGGGCCATGGAAAACTTCCGAAAAGGAATCCAACGAGCGCCGAAGATCCCTGCCATCTTCGTCCAGCGGAGGGGACCCAATCTACCGAAAACTCCGGGATTTTGCAGCCAACTCCGAAGCGAAAAGAAAAGTCATTTCATCCGCGCCAGACGCCGCAGGGATGCCTGACCTCAGGAGGACGTCCGGCCGCCCGGCGGCAGGCTTTCGGTCTGCCCCGATTCGTTCAGCTTCCGACCCTTAACCTCGAAAAGTCCCCTCCCGAGGCTGATTTTGCCGAAGGCTCGTCCCCCAACTCGTTTCCCCGGCGACGCGGCAATGGCTCGCGGGGGCGATCCAGTGACCGCCGAGGGCCGTGCGGAGAGCCCCGCCGGGTCGAACGGCGGGGCGTCTCTGGCAACGGAACACGAGAGAGATTCGGCCGGCGGGATTCCCGTGGAGAACTTCCCGTCGAAAGTGCGTCGGACGAGGAAGCAGAGGTCTTGGGGTTTTCGAGGCGGAAATTACTGCTCTTCACCCAGACGTTCGCGAAGTTCGTCCCGCTCCTTGCGAGTGACGTCGAGGTCGAACATCAGGTACTTGATGTCGAGCCTGAGCTGCGAGAGCGCTTCCTGCACGAGTGCGAGAATGCGGCGGCGGCGGCGCACCGAGTCGACGACGCGGTTGTACGCGATTTCCAGATCCGGCTGGTATTGCGCCGGAAGAGCGGCGATGTGTCTGGCGAGGTCGATGACCTCACGCGGCAATTCGTCGGTGCTACCGTCGGGCAGTCGGGATTGAAACGTCATTCTGGGTGTTGCTCTCTGTCGAAGGTGACCACTCCAAAGTACAGATTCTGTGCCGACGTTGAAACAATCTCAATACCCGAGCCACAAACCATGACTCTACAAACACTTGCAGCATTTTCGGCTCGAACCTCAGCCTGAAGGCGATTGATGCCGGGATGCCACGTCTCATCTAGGCCTGAATCGCAACGTTCTTTACAATT
>JBFWWA010000070.1:0-12138 GCA_050246455.1 Planctomycetaceae bacterium | reverse complement strand
ACCGCGGTCTCCATGATGTGCGCGATCTGCGCGACGACGGAAGGGTGCTGCCGGGCAACGTCGTGTTTTTCCTCAACGTCCGCGCTCAGGTCATACAGCTGGATCGGGCTTTCTTTACCGAGACGAATTCCTTTCCAGTCGCCCAGGCGGACGGCCTGATCATAGCGGCGGCGGCAGTGCCCGTAGTCCCAATAAAGAAAGGAGTGCGGCGTCTTGATCCGGCGCCCTTTCAACGCCTCGACAACGGAAATCCCATCGATCCCGGCGGGAGCCGGCGTTCCCGCAATTTCCGCGAGAGTCGGCAGAATGTCCCAGAACGCGATCACATCGTCGTTGACTTGACTGGCCGGGATGGTGCCAGGCCAACGAACGATGAAGGGGACGCGCAATCCTCCCTCGTAGAGATCGCGCTTCTCGCCTCGCAGTCCACCGCTGCTCGCAAAGAGATCGGGAGTCAAGCGGACCGGCCCGTTGTCGCTCGTGAAGATGACGAGTGTCTTTTCCCGCAGCCCGAGTTCGTCCAGTAATTTCACGATGCGGCCGACATCTGTGTCCAGCAGTGTCACCATCGCCGCGTAGTTCCTGGCCTTCTGGTCCCACGGTTTGTCGGAATAGGGGGCATCGGACGGGATTGCCAGTCGGGTCGCATCTTCCACAGCGGCCGAAGAATGCACAAGCGTGTAAGCCGCGTAGAGAAAGAACGGCTGGTCCCGCGACTGGCGCATGAAACGCATAGCGCGCTCGGTGAGCAAGTGGTGACTGTAGTGCTCACGCGATTTCCCGTTTCCGGAAAGCACCAGACGACCATCGTTGTCGTCGAGGTACTCGGCGAAGTAATAGTGCGCATGATCCTGGTTCAGGTATCCAAACCACGTCTGGAAGCCTTGATTGGTCGCGCGCCCGACAGTACCGGCGTCGCCGAGCGACCATTTGCCCACGCCGCCGCAACGATAACCGGCGCTGGTGAGCACTGCGGCTAGAGTGACGTCTGAATCGCGCAGATACGTCGCATAATGGGGGACATTGTCACGGGCCGCCGCATGTCCATTATGCATTCCGGTCATCAATGCACAGCGTGAGGGGGTACAGACGCTGCTGCCGGCATAGGCTTGCGTGAATTTCATCCCTTCGGCGGCCAGACGATCGAGATTCGGAGTCTGGATGAGTTTCTGTCCGTAACAGCCGAGATCTCCGCGGCCGAGATCGTCCGCCATAATGACGACAATATTGGGGCGAGCAGCAGCGTCGGCCTGTACCGGATCAGGCAAGTACCAGAGACATCCTGTGAGACAGAACCAGGCCAGATTTTTGTGTATCACGATGGTCTCCGGTGGTTGCGAGCAATTCTCGGGGATCGAGCCGATCGATCCCCGCATCGAACGAGCCGCAAAAGAGTTCGGGGAACGGAGAGTTCGCGATCAAAGAACGCGATTTTTCTTGATCGATTCCGGCAATTTTAACGTTAGCCTTGAGGGGCGACCACTGGCCGGACGGGTTTCCTCCACACTCAGCCAGGCGACTTCGAACTCGAATTCCGATAGGTTTTCGAAGTTTTCCCTGTGGCGGACCGGCGACTACAATGGGGATGAGCCCGGGTCTTCCCGAGGCGTCGGAGTGAACTTCACGTTCAGGGCGAACTCCCTCAGCAGGCTCCTCGAAAAGACCGAACGCAATGTGGGACCAATCCGATCGATGGCAGCGTCAGACGCAGCTGATCGCCGGTGTCGCGTTTCTCATTTGCGCGACGGCAGGTCTTGCCGTCGCGGTCACAATGCCGGCCGCTCTCCGGGCGTGGGCTGGTGTCCGTGACGTCTTCGGAGAGGTCACGTCGCCCGCCCGGCAAACGCTATCGGCGACGGTCCCTGCCAGCCTGAAAACCCGGACCGGAACGCTCGTCTATCGGGATCGCGCCGACGGCGTTGTCGAGATCATGGGCCGAGTCGTTGAAGTCAGCGCGGTCAATAACGACCTTGTTGAACTGCGAATCCGGCAGTTGTCGCCGCCGTCGGATCCCGAACATTCAAGTGGAACGCTCAAGGGGGCGCCGGCGTCGTTGAACCTGAGTGAAGTCGTCCGCCTGCTAGTTAATCCCGATACTCCGGAAGTGGAAGCCGCCCTGGCACGCGACGCTGTCTGGCCCAGCGTGCGGGAGCACGTGATGCCCTCGATGGCCGACAATCTGATCCGGGAGATGGCCAGGGATGAGCCGGAGTTCGCCGATTCGGATCATGCGATTCTGGGCGAGTCGATCGACGAGCTCCGCGCTGAGCTCAGGCCGCTCGAGGATCTACTCGCCGATCGACTGGCGAAAAGGGCATGGAACGTTGTTGGAGTGAGCGGCCTGGCGGGGGGGATCTGGCGCAGCACCACCAACAGCGTGGAAGAGCAGACGATTGAGTTCTCCGACTGGTGGTGGCGGCAGTTTGGTTCCAGATCGGATGCCGTACCTTCAGTACGACCGTTTCTCTCCGAGGCAAGAAGTCAGGTGCTGCGCGATGCGCTTCATGAGGAAACCCGCGCATTCTGGCAGGAAAACCGCGAAAGGATCGTGGCAGCACTGGTCAAGGTCGCCAACAAGCGGCGAGGAGCGATTGAGTCCGCGTTCAATGAGCGATGGGGCGGACGGCTCTTTGAACGCGTCGTGCTGCCCGCTTGGAAAACCGGTCAGGAGGAAGTTCTCGAAAGCGTGCAGGACTATGCCCGGGACCTGGCGATGCGCCGATTGCTGAACGACAAGAGGGGACCGCGGCTGTTATTCGCGTATGCCTTACGCAGCTCACTGAACATCAGCGACGAGCCGCTGTTGGTATTCTCTCCGGGAGCGCCCGACCGTTCCGGAAAAGAAATCGTCTATGAACCGCTGCTACGATGAGTCCGCATCGACCGCGCTTCGGAATTCGTTCGTCAGTCGTGCGAGCCCTCTTTGATGACATCCGCTAACTCGTCCGCAGGCGACGCGAAGCCCGCTCTCCGCATTGCCCAACTCGAAGTGCAGATCGGACCGCGCAAGCTGTGCATCGACCGTCCGTGTCACCTGCGCGCCGGTCGATTGTACCTCCTCGTCGGCCGGTCCGGCAGCGGCAAATCGTCCTTTGCGCGGGCGCTCCTGGGATTCGGTCATCTCTCCGATCCGCCAATTCACTGCCGCGGCGATGTCGAGATTCGCGACGCTGCCGGATCGCTCTACCCACTTTGGACGCAAGACGATTTGGACTCGGCGACGCGCCGCCAGATCGCCTTTCTCCCGCAGTCCGAGCGTCTCGGCTTTCTCGACGGGTTATCGCTGGCCGACAATCTCACGTTGTTTTCGCAGTTGAGTGAACGCGACGCGACTGAAGGCATTGCGCGATTGGCGGAGCAGTTCCACATCTCTCCACTTCCGACGGCATTGGCGAGCGCCTCGGGGGGTGAGCGCATTCGACTCTCGGCCATTCGCGGACTTTTACCGCGCGATTCCTCGGGAAGGCCTCCTGCCGTCGTGATCGCGGATGAGCCGACCGCCGGTCTCGATCCACGGGCGGCGGAGTCGCTGGCCCGAACGTTTCAGGAACTTGTTGCGGGCCGTCAAGCGGTGGTCATCGTCATCACTCACGAACCCGAGCTGTTTCTTGAGGATCGCGTGGATGCCGGCTGGAGAGAGGATCCGGCGGTGCAGATTGTCGAGTGTCCCTCTCCCGACGACAGCGGTGACTCCGCACCCGTTGTCATCGGACGATTGCACTGGGTTCCCTCCCCCCAGCCGCGAGACGTTTCAGCATTATGGGTTAGTCGCGCCGGACAATGGTTGTCGCGGTTGGGGGCGGTGGCCCTCGCGCCAGTCGCTTTCGTCTCGGGATTGACTGGGCTGCATCGTCCGGCGGCGCTATTGTGGAAAGTCATCCGGGATGTCAGCGGCCCGGGAACGCAGGTATTCAGTCTCGTCGGGTGCCTGCTGGTTGCCGGCACCGTCGCATATTTCATCTTTGAGCGAATGCCGAAGCCGGAACTTGTAGAACCACTTCTGTTGCCCGAGATCTTCGCGGTGACTGGGCATGCCCTGGTGCGTGTCGTCCTGCCGCTCACGGCATGCAGTCTCGTGACGGCAAAGCTCGGTGCCGCTCAAGCCGCGCGACTTGCGGCGGCTGTCCGGGGCGGGCTCCTCGAAACGTTGGCATTGGCTGGCTGGCGCGTCGAGGGATTTGCGCTTCTCCCGGCCGTTGTCGCACAGATTCTGGCGATGGCGGTCGCGACGTTACTGGCGCTGGCGGGCGGTGTGATCTTGGCGGGAATCGTGTACGTCGCCGGCCATGCGGACGCGTCGCTGCCGCTGGCAATCAGCCTACTCGTTGATGGAATGGAATCGGCCCCCACTTGGTTCCAGTTCGCCACTGCGAAAGTCATTCTGTCGGGGTTTCTGGGAGGGACAATTGCGGCGCTCTCGGGAATTGCGCCGTCGCGCGCCGAGGATGATGTGGCACGGGCCGTCCACAACACATTACTCTGGAGCGTATTGGCGGTCATTGCCTGCCAATGCTTGCTGGTGCTGGTCGAGTTTGCGAAGTAGAGTTCGACCGGTGCTCGCGGGAGCGTCACTGCGGCGTATCGATCAAATCGAAATCCACTCGACCGGAAGAGGGCGCAGTTCCGGCGTGGGTTTGTTTCCTTGAAGGCCAGTCCCCATGAAACGACTGATTGCCATGACCGTCATGTCATGCTCACATAAGATCTGACAACTGAGCCGCACACTCGTGAAATTCTGTAACTCGAGTCGGGTTTTCTCGGCAACGGTCATCTGCCTCGGCTCTCCTGAGACGAATCGCACTCGACACGTGGAACAACTGGCCATCCCGCCACAGGTGTGGAGAGGCTCAAGACCGGCATCCTCTTCAAGGGCCAGCACCAGGCGCTTCCCTTGGGCCACGTCAAAGGTTCCATGCCCTTCGACCGTCAGTTTTACCATTCTTCACACTCTCGTTAACGGAATTGACGACTCAGAAACAGTTTTGACGTTCCCTTCGGATTGGGACCAGCGAAGTGATCGTGGAACAATCGGCTGCCCGGTGGACCAAGACTGGAGACGAGGTCATTCCGAGGATGCGACGCAACTTTGCAATCAGGCGTCTCGGCGGTTTTGATCTCCCGCAGTTATGCAACGGCGGGCGGTTGATCATAGAGCGCCATCATTGCAGCGATGCCGGGCGCGAGTACTCTTCGCCAGGCGGCGTCCAAGTCAGAGCTATAACTCGAATCGTGCCGCTGGATCGCATTCATCAGTGAGTCGATCCAATTCTGATAGAACTCCTGCCGGACGTTCAATCGCGTCCGGCTGTGACTGATTCCGAGCTCAGTCACGCGCGTGCGCGCGAATTCGTTTCCGGTCGGGTAGGAAATCAAATAGATCAATCCTTCCTTGAGCAGCTTCCGCTGGCGGGGCATGTCTGTGTGTGCAAACAGGATTCGGATCTCATCGGACGAGCCCGTCAGGATTTCGTAGAAAGTCACGAGAAACTGGTCGGTGAGCGTGCATCGGCCGAAGCTTTGCCTCACGATTGCGTTGTCGTCATCCTGATGATCCATCGCCCTGTTCCTCCGGACATCGGATTGATCGCGAGAATTCCATCAATTCGCACTCCCCGGCTGACTTCGTCGTGGCTCGGTTCAGTGGAATCATAGTGAGTGCTGTCATTCTGCACCGGCCGAGTTCGAAGAAACGGCGTCGGCATCCGGTAATGCCGTCGCCGGCGTGAATCTGTCGGTCGCCAAGAGTCCCTTTCCAGTTTCGACAGCCGGTACGTGGCATTGCTGGCATCGAACTCGCAGCGGGTGACTGCAGCGGATCTCGGATCGTGCGGACGGACCGGTGTGGCAAGCAGCGCAGTCTTCTCGCATGAATAGTGCATGGGGAATGGTGGGTGGAGCGTGGGCCGCCGCCCGCGAAGTTGTCCAAGCGAGTCTCAGATGAGGCTCGAACGTGCTTTCCGCAAACAGCTTTTCCGTCTGTTGAAAGACATGGCATTGGCGGCAGCGCGCCCCTTCACCCATGCCGATGGTCTTTGTGTGCGGATTTGCCGGCGCGAAACCGAAGCCGGGCAGAGTGCTGCCGTTTCGCGAATGACATGTTGTGCACTTACCGGACAGCGGCGGATGCGGAATGACCGGCGGTGCTCCCGTGTAGGCGGCCCGCTTCGCACGATCGACGTACGATGTTGTTCTCATCGTTCCCTGGTCATCGCTCTCTGAGGTCCGATCGGCGCAGCCGGCCACCAGTATCAGCAGCAGGAAGGTCGAGCCCGTAGTGGAGTGCCGCATGGTTCAGGCCTTTTCCAGGCGAACGGCGCATTTCTTGAAATCGGGTTCCTTGCTGATGCAGTCCATGGCATCCAGCGTCAGCCGATTGACCAACCGACCCTCATCGAAGAAGGGAACGAAGACCGACTTCACCGCGGGCTGTCCCCGGCCGTCGACGAGCGCCGGCAGTTCGAGAGTGCCGCGACGGCTGACGATCCGGACCAGATCGTTGGTCGCGATGCCAAGTTCCGCCGCATCCGCGCGGTTGAGCTCGACGTACGCCTGCGGGACCGCTTGATGTAACTGCTTGATGCGGCGCGTCATTGTTCCCGTATGCCAATGTTCCAGAACTCGCCCGGTGGAAAGCCAGAACGGATATTCGGCATCGGGCGACTCCGCCGGAGGATGATAGGGGCGGATCCAGAAAGCGGCTTTTTCTCCGTATCCCTTCGCTTTATAGAAATGGACACCCTGGGATTTCTTGACGTACGGATCAAGACCGGCGGCATAGCGGTAGCGGGTTTCCTTACCATCGACGACCGGCCAGCGCTGACCGCGCGTGGCGCGAAGTTGATCGTAGCTCGCAAGATCCTTGCCGATGCCGAGTGTGAACTGGCGGTACTCCTCGTACATCGCCTGATGCCAGTTATCGTCCGGCCACGGAAACAGATGCCCGAGCCCCATCCGCTTCGCCACTTCGATAATCTGCCAGGCATCTTCGCGCGCTTCGCCGGGCGCGTCCGCCAGTTTGTCCCACTGTTGAGTGCGCCGTTCCGTGTTCCCAAAAACTCCTTCGCGTTCCACCCAGGCGGCCGACGGCAGAATCAGGTCTGCGATCTCGGTGGTGGGAGTCGGGTAGATTTCGCTGACAACAATGAACCGACCGTCCCCGGGTTTCCGTTCGAATCGATTCAGATTCGGAAGCGAGACCCACGGATTCGTCGTTTGAATCCAGAGAGAACGGATGTCGCCACGCAGGAGCGCGCGAAACATATCGGTCGCATGAGGCCCGGGCTTTGGAGGAATGGTTCCCTCAGGCAGATTCCAGATCTTCTCCGCTTTGGCGCGATGCTCCGGATTCGTGACCACCATGTCCGCTGGAAGCCGGTTCGACAGTGTTCCGACTTCCCGCACCGTCCCGCAAGCCGATGGTTGCCCCGTGAGACTGAGTGGGTTGTTGCCCGGGCGGCTGATTTTCCCGGTGATGAGATGCAGGTCGGTGATGAGGTTGTTCATCCAGGTGCCGCGCACGTGCTGGTTGACTCCCATGCACCACAAGCTGACCGTATTGCGCGCCGGATTCCCGTAGATCTCCGCCAGCAGTTGAATCTGGGCTTCGGGCACGCCAGTGATCGCGGCGACCTTGTCCGGCGCATAATCGGCAAGAAACGTACGGAGTTCATCGAGCGAACTGTCTCGCGGCTGATCTTCAAACGTGTATTTTTCCGCCTGCTCCCCGAAGCAGCCGTATCCGATTTTTTCGAGATCCTCGACTCCGCGTTTGAAAACCACGTTTTCGGCTACGAACGAATCTGCGACTTTCCCCTGTTTCAGAATCAGGTGCAGAATGCCATTTGCGAGCGCCAGATCCGTACCCGGCTTGATCTCGACATAGACGTCAGCAAGCTCGGATGTCTGCGTCCAGCGGGTCGCAATATCGACAATCCGCACGTCGGGATGCTGATGCTTGTTCTCCAGGATGCGGCTGAACAGAACCGGATGGTTCTCCGCCATGTTGTTGCCCCACATGACGAAATCCTGACCGATCTCAAAGTCGTCATAGCAACCCATCGGCTCGTCACTCTGGAACTGCGTGACAAAGCCCGAGACCGCGCTCGACATGCACAACCGCGCATTCGGTTCGAGATTGTTGCTCTTGAGGCCTCCCTTGAACCATTTCAGCGCCGCGTAGCCGTCGAAGACGGTCCATTGTCCGGAACCGTACATCGCGACGGCATCGGGGCCTTTGGTTTCAAGCGTGGTCCGGAACTCTTTCGCGATCAGGTCGAGTGCTTCATCCCACCCGATGCGCTCCCAGCCCACTCCACCCGCTTTGCGCCGCAGCGGGTACTTGAGTCGATCCTTACCGTACAGCAATCCCGGAAGATGATATCCCTTGGCACACAGCAGTCCGTGGTTTACAGAGCTTTGAGTGTCGCCCCGCACGGCGACGACTTTGCCCCCCTCGACTCCCACTTCCACGCCGCATCCCGTCCCGCAGAATCGACAGGGAGCTTTGCCCCACGACAATCCTCCGGATTGCGCATCGTCGAGCGGAACGACACCGTCCTTGCCGCTGCAGGAAGAGAGCATCCCCGCGCCGAACGTAACGCCCAGCTGAACAAGAAAATCGCGACGGTTCTCAGTCAAAGTTCACCTTTGGATGGATGCCGAGTTTATTTTGAGGCCGGCGGTTCTTCTGGCTTCTTGTTTTCTTTCCAGGCATGTTCCGGCCTGGCAAGGATCTCATTGATGATCGCATCGACCTTCGCTGCTTCTTCCTTTTTGCCGGCCTCTGCCGCGTGTTTCGTGAGCTCGCGCGCCTGCGGGATGAGCTGCATGTAGAACCGTTCTGCGACCTCGTACATTCCATGCCAGTGGGCATAGTCGGGCGCCATCATCGAGGCGCCGTGACGCGCACGGCGACCTTCATGATGCCACAGATAGAACCAGGTCCACTCGATCTCCTCGTCGAACTGCGTCGACGTCAGGAGCTTCTGCTTGAGCAGCTCATCGACGATCGACTTGCCGGGCTTGCCGAACTTCTCGTTGTACAGAACGACGAAGTCATCGTATTGCTTGTAAAACCCGTTGATGTAGTCGGGTGTGTGGCAGTGCGAACAGACCTGCTTCATGTTGTTACGCTTGTCTTCGGCCGAGAACGCGATGAGCTTCTTACGCTCGACCGGGTCGGTTTCGGTGACAATCTTGCCGTTGGCATCGGTATCGAGTACCTGGCTGATGGCCGGTCGATTCGTCCACGAGATGCGTTCGCCCGGGTCGTGCGTCACTTTGCCGTCGTTGCGAGTGTGCCCCGACATGTGACATGTCGCGCACGTCGGCGCCTGCGAATAGTCTTTCCCCAGCACCCAATCGGGCGAATCGAGATTCATGTGCTGGTGGAGATCACGGAATGCGACGCCGTGCTTCGACTCGTCGTAGATCTCTTTCTGCGGGTGATCAGGCCCCAGGTGGCATTTGCCGCAGTTTTCGGGCTGTCGCGCGCGCCGCGGAGAAAAATCGTGCCGGCTGTGGCAGGCGGAACAGGAACCGAGAGATCCGTCGAGGTTCAATCGGCCGATTCCGGTGTTCGGCCAGGTGCTTGTGTGGAACTTCGGTCGACCGTCGGCGGTCTTGATGATCTTCGCGACCGCAGCGAGGTCGGTCGGCTTGCCGTCCGGCCCTGGCTTCAAGTCGTCAACGGTAATGCTGCTCCCGTCTCGCCCCTCGAGTCCCACCTTGCTGCCGTGGCATTGCACACATCCCACGAAGGCGCTCGCCATGCCATCGACGGTGGTAATATCGGGCCGACCGGGAGTCGGCGAGTGCGGGTTGAACGGAGTTCGCGAACCTTCGACCGTCTCCGCCAGGAAATTGTCGAGCGATGCGAGAATATTTCCCCCTTTGGCATGATGACTGTGCGCGAATTCATTCGCTTCCTTCGGATGGCACCGCGAGCAATCGCGCGGCGTGACGACCGTAGCGATATGTTCGCCGTAGTGTTCAAAGCCGTCGACGTCGTCTTTCTCGGCTTGATGGCACTCGACGCAGCCGACGCCCTTGAATGCATGCGTGCTGAATTTCCAGTGGTCGATAATTCCCGGCGTCGACTTGCCATGACAATCAACACAACTTCGCGATTTCACTGGGATCGAAACGTGTCCCGATGCCCGGCCGACTTCGCTTTCTCTGCGGATGGCCTCCATCCATTGCACGAAGATCAGGGATACCAGAAAAGCGATTGCGAGAACCGCGATGATTCCTTGTTTCGTCTTGAGCGTCATTCGGTTTCCCCGACCTGGTTATGGTCTCAGTGTTCGACAGCCGCTTCCCACACCGTCAATCCAATGATCAATAACACGCCGACAATGCCGATATAGACGCTGGCCTCGGCGAATCGCTTCGTCCGCTGCAGCCGTGCGTCGATGAACGGCCAGATAAACATTACGAACACGATGAACCCGCTCGAAAGCACAGCAAACGTGCCAGAGAAGAGCTTCAGCCACCGGAAGCTGACATAGAAGAACCATTCTGGCTTGATGACCTCCGGAGTTGTCAGTGGATCGGCCCGCGGCCCCATGGCCGCCGGGAGCACTGCGGCCAGCGTGCTCAACAGGAGCATCAGCACCAGTCCTACGATCAGTTCCGTGTAGAGATGGTCTGGAAAGAAGTTGAACGTTGCCGGTTCTCCCGCGGGTTCATCCTCGAAACGAAACTCCGTTACCCCTTGCAATCGCAGGATGCCGATGTGTACTGCCAGCAGGAGGATCATCGTGACCGGCAGCACCGCGGCGTGAAGTATGAAGAACCGCGGCAGCGTGCGATCGTTGTACGAGTCACCCGCAAGAAGCATCTGCTTGACATAGACGCCGATGACGGGGACGGTGTCGCAGATGTTCGCGGCGACCGTCGCGCCCCAGTAACTCAATTGCTCGAAAACCAGGCTGTACCCGGTGAACCCGGTGACCAGCGTGCACAACAGCAGACACATTCCGACCATCCAGTTGATCTCGCGCGGCTTGCGGTAGGCTCCAGTGAAATAGACGCGCATCTGGTGGAGAATGACGGCGGCGATCATCAGCGTCGCGGCCCATTTGTGCACGCTTCGGAAGTACCAGCCATAGGCCGCTTCCTCAGTGATGAAGCGGACCGATTCGTAGGCCGTCGTCGGCGCGGGCTGGTAATAGAACGCGAGGAGAATTCCGGTGAAGATCTGGATGACGAACAAATACGCCGGCGTCCCTCCGAGGCAGAACCACCAGCGCCGGAGATGATTCGGCACCGGTTCGTTGGTCAGTTCCTGAAGCTGGGCACCGGAGATGGGAATCCGTTCCCGGAACCACGCCCGAATGCTCATGCCAGCGTCCCCCCGCCCACTCCGACTTCGATGAATAACAGACCGTTCTCAATCTTGAGGGGGTAACGCGAGAGGTTCTGTCCGGCATCCTTCGGCGGACCTGCGGTGGCCGTTCCGGAAGGGTCGAATGCTCCGTTGTGGCAGGGACAAAAAAATCGAGAGTTCTGCGATTCCCAGTGAACCTGACATCCGAGGTGCGGGCATGTGCTCGACAAGGCGATGAAGTCGTCGACGTTCCCTTTCTCGCTGAGACGCGTAACAGAGACGTGGTGGCCGGATGGTGTGACGTACTGCAGCGACGCTCCGGAAGGCATTCGGGCGAGTTCCGCCACAAACATCCATGCCTTCGGAACGGGTCGCGCCGGAAAGAGAAACCGACCCGCGAAAGCCACAAACATTCCGTACGCGCTCGCGAGGCCCGTGTACATCGCCAGCGACGACAGAAACGAACGACGGTCATTCGCGTCGGTCGCGGTGGAACTCACCGGGCCGGGATCACCCTCATCCGTTCGATGATGCGCCATGGTTCGCTTGTCTCAGTTGACCTGAGGAGAGAGTTCGTTCACGCGCCTTGTTGAGAACACTTCGGGCGAAATCTTCGTAGCCCCGTCGAGAACCCGCCGGGACAAACCTGCGAACCGAATTCTTCGTGGCAGAGTGGTCGAGAAGTGAAGTCCGACCGCCAACCGAGAATGTCGAGTTGACGGACTAAGTGTCGATTCCAGTCCGATGCCCAAAAAAAAACGCCCACGTCGCGCAATGGTGCGCGAAGCGGGCGGTCATCGCCAAAACTC
>JBFWWA010000069.1:0-12266 GCA_050246455.1 Planctomycetaceae bacterium | reverse complement strand
CCCCCGCACCCAAGACGCGCAACATAGACCGGTATTTGGTGCGGCCCCCCTCGCGCTTCTCGTTGTTGTGTCCCTGCAGACGTTCATCCCACCGATCCATGATCGCGAGAACATCCGCGGCGACCAGTTCTTCGCGAACGGCCGGACGCAATTCCTTGCCGACGGGGTCTTTCTGTGTCATTGCCGTGATCTCTGTTCGGATCGGCCTGCAGACGGGCTGGGCAACAGTCCCGCCGATTTGTCGAGCGGGATCTCGTTGCTGCCAGGGTTCGGCAGCGCCTGAGTGACGGAAAGCCCCGCCTCGGCGAGATCGATCAGGACCGCGCCGGGCGAAGGTGTGATCAGACGCCCCGTCCGGTCCTGGATCCGCTGTACAAACGGTTGTGTGTAATTTTCGTGGTTGCGGCGCATGACGCGCGCCACGCTGCCGTCCGAGAGCGCGACAAGGCTGCCGATTGGAAACAGCGACTGCGTGCGCAGCAATGTTCGCACGACGTCCGGATCCACCGATCGATCGCGCGCCATCAGAAGCAGATTCTCCATCGCCGAATAACGCATGAACGGCGGACGGTACGGACGCAGCTTGGTGAGCGCCAAATAGGCGTCGGCCACGTGAATAATTCGAGCGAAGGGGTGAATGCTGTTTCCGCAACGCCCGCGCGGGTAACCCTTGCCGTTGGGAGACTCATGCACCTGGTACGCGACAATCGACGCAATCCGCGGAAGCGACGAAACCTTCTGCAGCATCTCCAGTGAGTAGATCGGGTGCTTCTTGATTTCCAGGAGCTCGATCGAGGTGAGTCGCCGTGTCGCGTTGCGGACTTCCTTCGGGACGCGCATCATGCCCCAGTCATTGACGAGAGCACAGATGCCGAGGTCCCGAACGTTGTCGGCGTCCAATCCCGATTCCACCCCGATCGCCATCGAGAGGAGAGAGACTTCGAGAGATCGGGCAAGGTGGTCGTCGTCGGGAATGCAACCGACAGCGGACGTCAGCGTGCTTTCCGTGTCGCGAGTCAGTTCGTCGAAATAGAGTGCCGTCATATTCGACAAACCCACTCCGTCGATCGTTTCGCCGCGCAATGCCGACTGAATCATCTGGGCCAGCGCGCGGCCGTTTTCGGCATGGCTTTCCACGAGCCGCGCACGCTGTTTCAAGTCGTATGCTTTTCGGCCGAGAAAGACGACGCTTTCCTTCGCTGCCGGGCCGCGATTTCGAACTTCCAGAGTTCCAGCGTCGATGATCTGATCGATCTTCGTCGTCAGTTCAGTATCGAGCGTGAGCGCCGCCGTGGGTTCCGTCGCGACTTTGCCAAGCGTGACGATCTCCGCGTCCGCTTCGCTCACCGCAAGATTCAGGATGTTCCGCGCCTTGAGGTTCCGCTTGATCTCCGAAGTGATCGTGCAGCCGGCCGCAATCAGAAGCAGGCCGTCGCTGCCGTACACGGGGCAACTGATGGCGCGGCCGATGATCAGCTCATCGACCTGAACGTCGACCGTGCGCGCTTCCGCCGGGTTCGCGCCGGGCGCGTCTTTCAGAACTGAACTCATCGGCGATCCCCGGGGGCGGCATGGTCCGTTTACGTCGGCCAAGCTTAGCTCGGAAATGCCTTTGGAATGTGCGATTTCAGGTACCCGGCATCCGGGGGAAACCTGCCCGGTCCACCTGAAACGCCTTCATCAATAGACCGGACGCAAAGCATCGGTTGTAGCGATTGAACCGGCACAGCTCACCGATTCACGCCACGGCCGAACGGCGGGCCGGCTGCTACCGGGAATACGGCGGAGCGCTGCGCATCGGCATCGCCTCCGACTTGGCGAGCTCCACCGATTTCGGGTCGCGCGGGTCGGGACGTTCCGACTCCGGGAAGTTGTACCGCCACTTCGCGATCGCCGCGTCGATCTCCTTTGGATCGGCTTCGAGCTGAACGAGAACGTAGGCGTAATGCCAGAACAGGTTCTCGTCCGTCTTTACGCGGGTGGCGAGCGCTTTCTCGAAGTGGTGACGCGCGCGGCTGAGTTCGTTCTGCCCTTCGAAGTAGCGGCCGATCTTGTACTGAATCTCGGAGCTCTCAGGGTACAGATCGAGCATCACCTCGGCCGGTTCCTGCGGCGGGCCGGGATGGAAGAACTCCCACAGTCCGGCCAGCGTCGCCGTTGCGTAGATCAGGATGAGGAACCGATATCGCAGCAGCCAATCCAACTCAGAGTCCTCGTTGCACCTTCGCGTCGCGAACCTTCCAGATGAAGGAGTCAAAGTACAGGTGTAGAATTCCCGGAAGGGACAACAGCGCCAGTGCCAGAATTTCGATGCCGGTTTCCGGATTGAGGCGATCGATCGAAAGCGCCGGAATGGCATCGTATCGAGACGTCAGGTTGACGAGCCCGAAACCGAAATGGTGCAGAGGCTTGCCGGAAAGCAGCTGGAACAGGACCGCATAGAGCAGGCAGAACAAGGCGAACAGAACCGCGTTGCCGGGCCGCACGAGACGTGCAATCAGTCCGCCGGTGGTTCCCGTCTGCTCGACCTTTCTACGGATGTACCAGTAGACGATGACGTTATACTGCAGGCCATGCATGATCGTATTCGCAATGGCATGCACGAGGACGCTCGCCGTATTCCAGCTGACGAAATACAGAACGCCGTAACTGAACAGGATGAACAGATACTTCACCGGGTTGACCGCGTAGCCCTTGCGGACCGACGAGATCTGATACGCGATGTACAGAACGAGGAAAACCGCGGTGCCGGTCCAGCTCAGAGTTTCAATGGTCCGCACGGCCTGTGCGGTGATCGGAAGACCGAACCGGTACAGCTCCCGCACCCACAACTTCACGAACAGCGGGGCGGTGAGGAACATGTTTCCGTAAAGGACCCAGTTGAGCGTCATGTCCCACTTGCCGGTATCGGGCGCGCCGGTGCGGGCCTTGAAGTCGTAAATGCGCGTGAAGCCGTGCAGCTGCATCAGGAAGTGCTGCTGGTTCCAGAGCGTCGTGACGAGCGCGACCGTGAGCGGGGCATAGACGAGGCCGAGCGCCGTCATCGAGAGAATCACGATCGGTCCGATGATCAGCCGGTCGCGAAACCTCTGCCAGTCGTCCGAGAGTCCGTACGTCCTGAGAAACGTCGTGAAATGATGCGGCACTTCGATCCACAGCGCCACCGAGACCATCGCGATCGGTGGAAGCCACGCCTGCGAAGCCATCGCGAACGCGAGCGCGAAAAACGGCAGTCCGAGAAACCAGACCGCATCTCCGCCGAAGGTCGTGATGTACCCGGTGCGAAACATCGAGGCCTCGCGAATTGCACTTTCTGACGACTGGCTGGCCATAACGACTCCTCCCCTCATTCTCCGCACTGGCCCACGACGGAGCAAGAGTGTGGTTTCAAACTCCCGGAACGATCCCTCGTCCCTCCACTTCGTTCTACGCATTCCCGAATTCGATTCGCGATCGAATTCCGGAAGAAGTCTGTGGGATCGCGACAGCTAAGAAGTGATTCGCCTCATTCCCAGATCGAAATCAGCGGTCGTTGCTCCGCGAGGTCGGAACCGGAAAAAAGTCAGGCCCGGCGTCCCAAGATGGGATGCCGGGCCTGGGAATGTCTTTGAGAGTAAAACGGGAAGGGCTACTTCTTCTCCTCGGGAGTCGCAGCCGGGGTTGCCGGTGGAGCGTCATCGATGGGAGCCTTCTCGGTCGGGATCGGAATTCCCTTCTGCTTGGCATCGTTCTCAATCGACTCCAGGGCCTTCTTGAACTCCGCCCGCTGCGTATCGCTCGGGAAGCCTTCGGAATTCGTCTCCATCGTCGAGTATTCCTTCAGATACGGCACAGCCTTAACCGACTCCGCACCTTTGCGCGCAAGGTTCTGTGCGGCAATCAGGGTCCGGCGTTCCTTGTCGAACGTGAGGTTCCGGATCGAGATGTTGACCGAGTCTTCCACCGTCTTCGTCGACGGTGCCTGGTTCGACTCTTCAGGGGGAATGGTAACTCCCTTGCCGCGCGTGGCCTCTGAGCAACCCGCGACCGCGAATGCCAGTCCTCCGAACAGAACGGCCAGCTTCAAACCCGCCATGATCCGCACCACGGTTCTCTCTCCTGATAAATTTGCGAACGTACGCCGTGTCAATCGCCTGAAGATCACTCAAAATCACAAAAGGGCTGCCATGGGTCGGTGTGACCGACCCATGGCAGCCTGAAAACTCAAACAGACTTCATACAGGATGAACAGAAACTAGTTCGAAGCACCCTGGAGGAAGTCGCCGACGTTCTCGCCACCCTGAATGGTGGAGAGACCTTGGTACAGCGTGAGGTTGATGTTCTCGCTGATGTACGACACAGAGCCGTCGGCCAGCAGGAAGAACGCACCTTCCGCATGCTCGCTGCGGAAGTTCGACGCCGAGTGCATCATGCCGGTGCCCGGAATCTGCTGCCGGGTGGTGCAGGTTCGGGTTCCGGTGTCGGTGCTGAGGCCAGTCGAGTCAAACATGGCGTGAGTCACCGGCTTCTTGTTCAACCGCTCTTCGCATGATCCAATCATGAACGACTGGGCCATTTCGTAGCAGTTGATGAAGCAGAGTTCGCCAGGCTGGGCATAATACCAGCTGACGTCGGCGTTTTCACCCTTGCCGGGGAACGAACCATTGACGTGAGCGGTCGTGCAGCCGATGCCGACACCGTCCGACGGGCTGGAACCCGGCGTACCAGCGCACAGCGGCCAGCCCGGTCCGCCGCAGGCTTCGCCCGCTGCGAACGTGTTGGCGGTACCGTCGGTGATGTCCGACATCTTGACCTTGCGGCCACGGACGAACATACCCTGGGTGCCCGGCTCCGGAGCGGTGAGATACCCGATCTTGTTTGCCGGGTTCTGCTCCTGCATGCCGTTGTAACCCGAGAAGTAACGCTGGTCCGGCGGACCGGACGGCAGACCTTCGTCTTCATCGCGGAAGTCGATGCACCAGTAACCGCGGCGGCCCATACACCAGGCGTAGTGCGAGGCGGCGAGGTCTTCGCCGACAGCGCATCCGCAGCCGTCCGGGCCGTAACCCGGGATGACGACGAACGGCTGGTTGGTGGCCGACGGGCAAAGGAACGTCGGGATGACGAACTTGCCGGCAACCGAAGCGTCGGCGGTCGGGTTCTGCGGCACGTCGCCGGCACCCCAGTCGGCCCAGTCGGTGAACATACCGCCCTGGCCGTCCGTGGTGTCATGGAACTGATTGCGGAAGCCGCTCTGCTCAATGTAGTTCAGAATCGCGTGCGTGATGTACGTCTGGGTGTACGGGAATCCGCCGCCCGAAGTGCGGATGCGGTCGCCGTACGGGAAGGCCGAGTAGACGTCATGGAAGTTATGCAGCGCCAACCCGAGCTCTTTCAGGTTGTTGCGGCATTGCGAGCGGCGAGCCGCTTCGCGCGCCTGCTGCACGGCCGGCAGCAACAGCGCGATCAGGACCGCGATAATCGCGATCACAACCAGGAGTTCGATCAGGGTAAAGCCCTTGCGTTGCTGCAAAGGCGAACGACGGGTGCTTTTCATCATGGACGACCCTTCAAAAAAGAACGCGGAACAGAAGTGAATTGGAGACGCAACGTGTCGCAATCGCAGTCGAAATGTCGCAGAGCCCATCCCGAATCCCGGGCTTCAGGTCCAGACCGGACCAGTCGCCGGAATTCCGCTCAAGCACCAGGGACCGCGCAACGACAATGCGCCCCGCTCAGAGAAAAAGAACGATTCTCTCGTAGCTTGAAGATGCGGGACGCAACTGTCAACCAGAAACCGGTGTGGAACTCTGCTGTTTCCCAAAAATCTCACCCGAACGCAAACTGGCCCGACTTGAATTGTCTCTCTGCCCTCCGGCGAATCCATCCCAAACAATGTGTTTTCGCCCCCGGACTCCAGTGATTAGAGTTTTTCCCACCCGAAAAGAATGTAACGCAGATCACGAATGGGAAAATTTTCTCGAGATTCGCGCAGTTTCCCGAAAAAACCGCCGATTTCCGCGGATTCCATTTGGCAGCGTCCCCGAATTCCCGCGTATTTTCCGGGTGGCGATCCTATTTCGGCGGCGTCGCTGCGAGCACTTGATCTTCCTCCCCGGCTCTCCCGGTTCGAAATCGAAGCGCCGCGCCCAATTGACGACGGCTCCAGTTCCGGAGAAACTGAGGATTGCGGTCGACATGCGTGCGAAACGGATTTCAGAAGTCGCATCGAACGTGACCGACCGCCCCTCGACAGATCCCGAGAGTCCTCCCTTCTCAACGGCACTCAGAATCTCCCAATTTGCAGGATCATTCCGTGTCTGAAACCGATCGATCGATAAACTGGTGGCTGTTTGGCATCACCGGCGGGTTGACAGTCGTCGGAGTCGCCATCGGCGCGATGATCTATGCGGAAAGAGATGTCACCTCCGAAGATGTGAGGCTTAAACAGCTCAAAGCCGCGCAGGACTGGTCAAAGATTGCCGAAAGCAGCTTTCGCCCGATTGGGACGCTGACGACCATCGGCCTCGACGTCGATAAGGGACGCGGGCGGAACGGGGGACGCGACTACATCAGCGTCGCCCTCATCAACGACCAGGACACCGACGATTCCCTGCAGCGCAGCGCGCGGCTGATGAACGACGCCGACATGGCGTTGTTTCCGCAGCAGCCGAATATGCAGAGAATTCTGCTCCGGGGGACCGCGATCACCGACGAGGGGTTGTTCCATCTGAAAGGGTTCAAATACCTGCAAGATCTGGAAATTTCCAAATCGAAGATCGTCGGCGGCGGGCTCGAACATCTCGCCACGCTCCCCGCTCTGAAGACGATCCGGCTCTGTCGGAATCCGCTCGACCTGACCCAGCTGAAACATCTCGAAAAACTTGCAACGCTCGAAACGCTCGACATCGGCGAGAACCCGATCAAGGACGGTGACCTGGTCCACCTGAAACCGCTCGCCAGCGTTAAAGAGGTGGTCCTCACGGGGACGGAAGTGACCGGGACCGGAGCCGACCAGCTGGCGGAGCTCAAGAACCTGCGCAGCCTGGGGCTGTCACGCACTCCCCTGACGGAAGAGGGCCTCAAGCAGATCGTCAAGCTGCAGCAGCTGGAATCGCTCGATCTGACGGAATGCCAGTTTCAGGGGGCGTGGCTCGACCATCTGAAATCCCTGCCGAATCTGAAGACGCTGATTCTGATCAAGACGCCGATTACCGGGGAAGATCTCGCGCGAATTGCCGCGCTGCCGCAACTGGAGCGTCTCTCTTTGGCCCATTGCAAAATTGCCGGGGGCCTGCGGCATCTCAAGGCGCTCAAGTCGCTGAAAGTCCTCAATCTCGACTCGACTCAGGCGTTACCGAACGACTTCATGGAGCTCGCCTCGCTGACAAGCCTCGAGGAGCTGCATCTGGCCAACACGTCGTTCGATTCGCCGACAATGAAGATTTTTGAGAGTCTGCCGAATCTCCAGAATCTGACCCTTACCGCGAACCGCATCAACGACGAGTCGCTCTCGAATCTCTCGGGACTGACAAAGTTGAAGCGGCTGCATCTGGGAAATACGGATGTGACGAATGCCGGGATGCCTCACCTCAAGACGTTGACGGTGCTCGAATACCTCAACGTCCGCGACACACAGGTCGAGCCGGAAGGCTGGGCGATTCTGCAGGCGGTCAACCGGAAGCTCTACGTCGCATCGCGGTACTGAGAGTTTCCCGGTCCGGAACTCGGATCCTTGGTTTACGAGGATTCCTCTTGAGTTCTCGGCCACGCTTCGGCAGGATCTGATGACTGGCGTCCGCGATTCGACGGCGGCGTGAAGTGTTCACCGGCCGCGTCAAGGATTTCCGCTCGCGGGACGCCGCTTCAATCGGAGGCGCGCTGGCGATGTCCGAGAGCTCCTCGAATTCGGTGAGTGCGCCGACCCCGCGCCGCCGCATCTACAGCCGTGCCGGAGTGGCCAGCATCGCGCTTCTGGTCGTCCTGGGGGTGGCGGGCCTGACCTGGACTTCGGAGCTGCTCACGTTCGTCGAGTGGGCATCGCGCGAAAAGCCGGGCCCGAACTACATCGACAAGAACCCGCAGCTCAGCGACGACGAACGTCTGATGTACGCGTTGTCGCACGTCGGCGGCCAGCCGGCGATCGATTCGGCGAAGGAGATCGTCCGTCGCGATGACCCCCGGTTCATTCCGGTTCTTATCGAGATGCTTGTCGCGAATGAAGCAGAAATCTCTCTCGCGGGAGCGGGGACGCACAATCACATCAAATCTCTGGAACAGCTCGCTGACCGGAACTTTCGCAACGAGGCGCAGGCCGTTCAGCGGATGGCCGAGTTCTGGAAGAAGTGGTATCTCTCGACCGACATCGAGCCCCCTCCCGGTTTCGTAGGCTGGAAAGGGAGACTTCTTTCCCGTTACGACCCGTTCTTCAGTCGCCTGCTCCGGAACGAGTCGGAGGCGAGCGTCCGTGTCGAAGAGATTCACGCGGCCGGCGCCCGGCGCGTCGTCGGACCGGCCCTCAACAAGCCGAAGTTCATCTCCGCGGCGGAAGCGACCCAGTTCGTTTCGACGGAGCCGGTCATCGGCGTGCGGATCAACGGCGAATCGCGTGCGTACCCGCAGCGAATCATCGATTGGCACCAGGCGGTCAACGACGTCGTTTCCGGCATTCCCGTGTCGATCACCTGTTGCGGCCTGACCGGAACGGCCATTTGCTTCAACCGGCAGGGGCCGAAAGGACAGCTCCTCACGCTCAACTCTTCCGGTCTGGTCTATCGCGGCAACGAACTGCTTTACGACGACGAGACGCATAGCCTCTGGTGCCAGATCACCGGTCGACAGGTGGTCGGCGAAGAGTCCGACGAAGCGTTCGAGCTGAGTTCGTTCCCCGTCGTCATCTCGAGCTGGGGCGAATGGAAGGAAGAACACCCCGACACGCGCGTGCTCAGCACCGATACCGGATTCCGTCGAAACTACGAACCGGGCGCAGCGCGGGGCCGCTACTTCGAAGCACCGGAAACCGTGTTTCCGCCGTATCAACCGGACGATTCACTGCCGGCCAAAACACGGGTCTTCGGCCTGTTCAGTGCCGATGAGAAATCGACGAAGGCGTACCCCGTTTCCGCGCTGGTGAAGACGCGTGTCATCAACGACACCGTCGGCGAAACTCCGTATGTGCTGGTGTCGACCAACGGAGAGTTGACGGTCGACTGGAAGCGCCGAAACGGAGTCACGCGATACCCGGCCGGTGCGGAGATTCGCGCGTATCGCCGCGAAGGGGAGACGTTCCAGGTTTCCGACGATTCCGAAACAGTGCTCGATTCCCGCGGCGCCCGCTGGGACATTACCGAGGAAGCACTCGTCGGTCCCGACAATCGGAAGTTGGCGCGCGTTCCCGGCGTGCATGCCTTCTGGTTCGGTTGGCATGCCTTTCATCCCGACGGGGCGCTGTACCGGATGGCTGCGAAGTCGAACTGAGACCAGAGCCGCATCGGGGGGTCAGTTGTTCCCGCTCGTGTCCGGGACTGCAGCAGGGATATTTTCGCCGGTCCGATAGCTCGCGGGACTCGGCAGCGGTTCCGTGAGCGGAAGGATCCAGTCCGCCCGGCCCCACGCTGTGCGCTCCGTGGCCGCGAGGTCGACGTTCGGATCGACGATCAGCTGCGGCTTCCGCATGTTGTAGCGGACCGGAGCGCGGACTCGAACCTGCATCCGGCCCAGCCCGCGCGGCTCGAGGATTTCCCGGTGCAGAAAATGCGCGAACTGCAGAAGCAGGTCGGGGTTGAGCTGCATACTCCACGCCTGCTGCGCATTCAGAAACCGGCGCGCGTCGATCTGCTCCGTTGGAGTCTTGCCCGTCGGATCGACAATTTCGAAAACCGGAGTTACTCCCTTCTTGTTGTAGAGCATCATTCTCCAGGCGAACAAATCCCCTTCCCCGGTCCAGCCGGCATCTCCCGGATAGAGAAACTGCCGCAACGGCCAGACCGCCTGGAACGCGAACACGACCACAAGGAAGCCGACAAACAGCTTCCGGGCCCCCGACAGCCCAACATGCGGCACGGCGTCTTTACGGTCGTCGTCGATCGGCCACGCTCCGAGCAGGCGGCGTATCGTCCCGGGAGGAAAATAGAGGGCCAGGCTGCCGAGCATCAGCCAGGGAAAAATGCCGATCGGGTAGACGAAGTGGTTCGACAAATGGAAGTAGATGGCCGCGGCGCACGCGATCCACCTTGTTCTTCTCCACAGAAGCATCGGAACAATCAGGAGATCGAACAGCATTCCGCCGTAGGCGAACGCATAGACCGTCGCTTCGTTCCGCAGGGCATCCGGGATGTAAGAATACCGGCCTCCATAGATCCAGGAGCGCATCGGCTCTCCCTGCAGCCAGTCCGGATTGATCTTCGCAATTCCGCCGAAAAAGTACGGTATGCCGAGCTGCAGACGGAGCACCCACAGAATCCAGGCGGGAACCGTCGACGATTGCAGGTTCGGCCGAAGCGCCGCATCGAGCGAAAACGATCGATGGGCGGGAACGATCGCCATCCACCCGGTCAAGAGACAGACAAGGTAGTAGTGATTCTGGAAGTACGCCTTGTCGAGCAGAAAAACATAGACCCAGCCAAGGCAGAAAAGCACCGACGAAATCCGGTACAGGAACCCGATCGCAATTCCAGCGGCCAGAATCCCGAGCGCCGCAAAGTGGCCCGTCATGCCGTTGCCCGGCCACGGCTTTACCCAGTCGAAACCGAAATAATGAAAATGGAACGGGCGGATGTAATACTCTTCGACGTATGTCCGCCCACCGCCGGCGATGCCGAAGTAGCTGAGCACCTGGTAGGTCATCACAGCGCCGAACAGGACGCGAAAGTAAACCAGGAAGTCGATATCGACCGGCTCAAACAGCTTCTGCGCGAGCGCATGCCAGGAGCCCGCCGCGGTGTTCGTCGCCGTGGAGCGAGGCGACCCGGAGGACGATGATGTCGCGGTTCGCGTCATCGCTCGCCTCGGCCCTCTTTGGGAACCACCGACGGAGCCGACGCATCGAACGGGAGCACCCACGGGTACGAGGTCAGCCAGCGACGCGGCTCTTCGGCGAGATTCACGTTCGAGTCGATGAGCGGGCGCGGTTCGCGACCGTTGAGCGACACCATGACCTGTCCTCGAATTTCGATCTGCTCCGCGCCGCGGCTGCGCAGCATCTCCGCGAATTTGTGGCAGAACTGCAGCAGCATGTCCGGGTTGATCGCCATCTTCTGGAATTGCCAGTCGCTGTTCCAGAACGCCACGTCCTGCGGGTAGGGAATCGGCATGGCCCCTTCGGTCCGCTTTCCGTCCTTGACGTAGGAAACGGACAGCCGCGGCGGATAGACGTGTTTCTCGCGCATCAGCATCCGCCAGGCGAACTGCTGGCCTTCCTCGCTCCAGTCGGCGTCCCCTTCATACGCGACATGCCGCAAGGGGACCAGAATCTGAATTGCCAGATACGCTGCGAGAAACCCGAGCGTAAGTTTCATCGTTCGCGGATACGGTCGAGGCACAGGCGCTGCAATCGTCGCATCCGAAGGTCGCGGTAAGTCACCTTTGAACCAGGGCAGCCGGTCCGGAAAGAACAGGATCACCGTGGCCGCAATCATCATCCAGGGAAAGATGTCGATGTTGAACAGCTGCGCATTCATCAGGTGAAACACGAGCGCGACGATGAGCGCGGGGATCCGCGTCCGCTTCCAGAGCAGCAGCGGGAAAATGAACAGGTCGAGCAGGAGCCCTCCCCAGCTGAAAGCGACGGGGACCCAGTCGTGCTCAAAGAACGATCCGATAATGGGGAAGCTGGTCTTGCGCGACAGCTTCATCTGCATGATCGTTCCGCCGAGCCAGTCCCAATGACATTTGGCGAGCCCGGCATAGAAATAAACAATCCCGAACTGCGCGCGCAGCAGCCAGAGAGTCCACGCGGGGACGGTGGCCGAGCGCATGGAAGGGAACAGCAGCACGTCGAGCGAAAACGCGCGATGCGCGGGGATGAAGATCATCAGAAAGCTGACGAGACAGACGAGATAGTAGTGATTCATGTAGCGCGACTGCTCGAGCAGAAAGACGTACGTGAATCCGATGCAGAATGCGGCCGCGGCGACTCGATAGACGAACCCTGCCGCCATGAGTGCCGCCGCCAGGCCGAGCGCGAAAAACAGGACGTACATCCCGCGTCCCGAAAGAGGCTCGACCCAGCCGAAGCCGTAGTAACGGAAATGGATCGGCGGGTCGATGAAGTACCGCGCGATGAGATC
>JBFWWA010000068.1:0-12309 GCA_050246455.1 Planctomycetaceae bacterium | reverse complement strand
GCTGATCTGGAGAAATTGTTGAACAAGCGCCGCAGCGTCCTCGACGCCTTGACCAGCCGGCGCGATAAGTTGCAGAAGGATCTCGAAAAGGTCGAGCGACGGATCGTCTCACTCGAGGGGCGAAGTGGAGCGGCCGGCAGTCTGAAAGCTCGACGCAAGCGTCCCAAGAATTCTCAATCGCTGGCTGCGGTTGTGGAGGAAGTGCTTTCGCGGAGTAAGAACGGGCTTCCGTTGGCTGAGCTCTCTGAGAAGGTTCTTGCAACCGGTTACAAGTCGGGAAGCTCGAACTTCAAGAACGTGCTGTACCAATGCTTGTATAACTCGCCCAATTTCGTGCATGACTCCGAGAGTGGCAACTACAAGCTGAAACGCACCGCCAAGTAATCCGAATTCGATAAGGCAATCGACTTCCGGCCTGTACTGCTATGGATGTTATGCGCAGCATCGGAACGGCTGCGCTGATTCGCCGCTGCGGAGTTCGAGGTTGAATCCTCTTTCTTCCGTTCAATTTGCGGCGACATCCGGAAGTTGCTCCCAAATCGATCCCCCTCCGGATACACTCGCAGGGTTGGCTGCGCGCATCGGTTCCGCACGTCTCGACACTGAAGTGGCGAATGACGGTCGAGTTCATTCGTGGAAGAGTTCCGGATGCGCGCTTTCGGCCCGGCGATAATTTCATTCGAATCGGATATTCAGGAATCTCAAACGTGTCTGCGACGTCAGTGATCGGTTTGCAATGGGGGGACGAGGCGAAGGGTAAGATTGTCGATTTGCTGACAGACGAGCACGACGTCGTCGTTCGCTACCAGGGTGGGAACAACGCCGGACATACCGTCGTATTCAACGGCCAAACTTACAAGCTCTCGTTGCTCCCGGCTGGAATTCTGCACCCGCAGGTCGTTTCCGTAATCGCCACCGGGGTGGTGATCAACCCGCAAGCGCTCCTCGGCGAGATGCAGGGAATTATCGATCGCAACGGGCCGATCGGCTCGAACTTCCTGATCAGTGATCGCGCTCACGTCATCTTTCCGTATCACATGGCGGAAGAGGCGATCCTGGAGAAGAATCGCGGTGGCGAGCCAATCGGCACGACGATGCGCGGTATCGGAACCTGTTATCGAGACAAAGCGGGGCGCACGCACGCGCTTCGTATGGGCGATCTTTACCGGACCGACTTCTTCCGAAAGCGTCTGACTGAAATCGTCGCTGAGAAGAACACGATACTGCGGGCGTTCGATCCGGAGTTCAAGCCGCTCGACGCCGAGACAATCTTCGCGGAATACTCCGGCTACGCCGAAAGGCTTCGTCCCTACGTCGCCGATACCACTGCGTATTTGCACCGCGCAATTCAGGACGGAAAGAAGCTTCTTTTCGAAGGAGCGCAGGGAAGCCTGCTCGATATTGATCATGGGACGTTTCCGTACGTCACCAGCTCAAACAGTTCGGGCTGCGGAATTCACAATGGTTCCGGCGTGCCGGAGCGGGCAATTTCCAAGATGATCGGCGTGGTCAAAGCGTACAGCACACGCGTCGGCGGCGGACCATTCGTCACTGAACTCGAAGACGCTACGGGGCAGCACATCCGCGACGTGGGGCGCGAATACGGCACTGTAACCGGCCGGCCGCGGCGCTGTGGATGGTTCGACGCAGTTGCTGCCGGATACAGCGCGCGATTGAGCGGCGTCGATTGCCTGACGGTCGCGCTCCTGGACGTTTTGAGTCAGCTTGAAACGCTTCAAATCTGCGAAGCGTATGAAATCGACGGCAAACGGACGACCGATTTTCCAAGCCACGTGCTCGACCTCGCGAAAGCGAAACCGGTCTATCGCGCTTTGCCGGGCTGGAAGAGCGATATTTCGGGCGTTCGGCGCTTTTCAGACATTCCGCCGGCAGCGCGCAAGTATCTCGACACGATCGAAGAGCTCATCGGTGCGCCAGTCGAAATCGTGTCAGTCGGTCCCGACCGGGAGCAAACGATCTTCCGCAATCGGTGAGCAGCTTGTACCTGGACAGTCAGCCGGTATTCCCGCAGCGCGAGAGTGGCTCCTTGCGCTCGACGATGGATGGGCATTTCGGCGCCATCTCCGCGTTGAGCGCGATGTATTCATTCCGCTCGGCGGGAACATTTTCCTCGTGAAAAATCGCTTCGACCGGGCATTCGACCCGGCACGCGTCGCAGTCGATGCAGTGATCGGGGTCGATGAAAAGCATCCCTTCGCCTTCGTGGAAGCAATCGCACGGACAGACGACGACACAGTCGGTGTATTTGCAGCCGAAGCAGGGTTCGGTGACGACGTAGGCCATGGGATTGCTCCTGATTGACGGATTCTTCGCCAGTTCTTCCAGTCAATGCCTTTTCGGAGCCGGCAGCGGACAACAATTCCGCGCGAAATCGGGAAAACGGCTAGAATGACAGCGTGGCCACCTCTTTCCTTGTTGATCGATGAGCTTTAGCGGATGAGTAGCGACGAAGCCTTCACTTCCGCCGAACTGCTCGCGAGATACCGGAACGGCGACGATGCCGCCGCTCGCGACCTCTTCGAGCGGTACACCGAGCGGCTGACGCTGCTGGCGCGGTCGCGACTTTCGTCGCGCCTCGCGGCGCGGACCGACCCGGAAGACGTGGTCCTCTCCGCATGGCGGAGCTTCTTCGTGGCTGCCAGAGCAGGGCGATACTCACTTCGGCGCAGCGGCGAGCTTTGGAATCTCCTGGCGTCGATCGCGATGCACAAACTGTACCGGCAGGTGCGGAAGCACGGCGCCGAGAAACGATCGATCGGCTTGGAACACCCCGCGAATCTCAACGAGCTGCGTGCCGGCGATCCCCGGATCGAGCCATCGGCGGAGGAAGCCGTTGCGCTTGCCGATGAGTTGGAATTGGTGATGTCGACGCTCGACGAATTTGCGCGACGCGTCCTCGAGATGCGTCTGCAGGGAGAGTCGCATGGGACGATCGCCGAGGCCACGGCACGATCCGAGCGGACCATCCGCCGGACGCTGGGTCAGATCCGTGAAGCATTGATCGCGCGACTGGACGTGGCAGTGCCATGATTCGTCCTTACGTGGAGTCTCTCATTCTCGAATTCGAACGGGCGTGGCTGGTGTACGAGCCCCGGCCGATTATCGAATTTCTGGAGCGCGGTGCCGATTCGAAAACGGAACAACGTGCACTCTTGTTCGAACTGATCGCGATCGATCTTGAGTTCCGATGGCAGAATCGATCGGGTGACGGGTCTCGTTTCGAACGGAGAATCCTCGACGACTATGCGGCGGAGTTTTTCGAGCTGGAAGATCCGCCGATCGAACTCATCGGCGAAGAGTACCGAGTCCGCTGCCGGGCGGGCGAACGGGACCAGGCGCGGAGTTCGCTGCTGCGGCGTTACGCGTCTCGCGCGCCTAGCGTCGGGAAACTGCTGGATCGAGTCGACGCGGAAATGCGCGCGGAGCAGGCCGATCCCCGAATGCGGTTGGAAACGGCGCAGACCAGCCCAGTCGACTTGTCGCATCGATTTGCGGCAAAGGGTGAGTGTGCAGTGCTCGACTGGGGGGACTATCTGCTCGTCAAACGGATCGGCGCGGGTCGGACGGGGCGTGTGTACCGCGCGTGGCAGCGAAGCATCGAACGGACGGTCGCTGTGAAGTTCCTGCGCAAATTGTTCTGGCATGATGAACGAACCGTCGCGCGGTTTCTTAACGAAGCTCAGGTCGCGGGCTCGTCGGCGCATCCCGGAATTCTTCCGCTGCACGGGGTGGGACAAACGTCGGCCGGCGCGTTCTTCATCGCGATGGAACTGGCGGCGGGAGGGAGCTTGCAGGATGCAATGCGTGCACGGCCGGTTTCGATCGACGAGGGGGTGCGGTGGACGATTGAAGGGTGCAATGCAATCGAACATATGCACAGGCAAGGGATTATTCATTGCGATTTGAAGCCAGGCAACCTCTTGCTGGCGGAAGATGGGCGGGTTCTCGTCGCTGATTTCGGTCTCGCCTGTTCCGCAATCGACGCGGTGAGCGCTGACCGGGAAATCGCCGGCACGGCTCCCTTCATGGCTCCAGAGCAGGTGTCGTCGCACTGGGGAACGATTTCGCCACGGACCGACATTTACGGTCTCGGCGCGGTGCTTTACTCGCTACTCACCGGTGTCACGCCGCACACCGGCCGAAATGCCGCGGAGATTCTCGCACGCGTCGCATCAGGCATTGCGATCGTTCCACCGCGCGCCATTCGTCCCGATCTCCCGGCGGACTTGAATGATATTTGCGTTAGAAGTCTGGCAAAAGTGCCAGAAGACCGATTCGAGTCGGTGCAGCAACTCGCGGATGCGATCGCGCGCAGTCGCGGAAATTCTGAATAAAGAGAGCTCATCGCATGACGACAACCCCCCCCGGCCGGTATCGGCATTACAAGGGAAACGAATACGTTGTCATTGGAGTCGCACGGCATAGCGAGACCAAAGAGGAGCTTGTGGTCTATCGGACCGATTACGGCGACAAGTCGCTCTGGGCGCGTCCGGCGGCGATGTTCGTCGAGACGGTCACGGTCGATGGCAAATCGGTGCCGCGATTTGAATTCCTCGGGAACGTCTGACGCAAGCCCCTTCTTCCCGGCAGTCGGTGGCCGATAGTCGTTCGGTCACGCCGCCGGTGCGACGACTCCCTTCTTCAGGATGAGATTCGCGTAGAGCGCGGACTCACTTGTCGCAACGATCGCGAAAGCCTCCTTCGCTCGGTCGTAGAATTCGAATCGGTCGATCGGCGTGAGCTCAATCCGGCGGCCTTCGTTCAGTTCGAGCAGCCGGCGAAAGTCCTTCCAGATCGGAGGTTCCGAATCCTTCTTGTTGACCGGCTGCATCACTGTCGCTGGGTCGTCGACAAAGTTGTCGATCGGCAGGAACTTGAGGATCGCTTCAAGCAGCGCCGGCACACCGAGGCCGTCGGCCCGCACGATCTGCTGCGTCGCGTGCGACTCCGCGGGAAAATTCCCGTCGGCAATCACAATCTCATCTCCGTGCCCCGCCTTCATCAGGACATACATCAGCTCGGGCGAAATCAGAGGCGAAACACCTTTGAGCATCGGAAGGCTCCGGTAGAGGGTAAGCGGGAATAATCGATGTCTTACAAGGGCGCCGCGACGCCTGCAAGCCTGCCCGTCCCGGTCGGTGGACCCTCCGATACCTGCCCGCTATCATGGCCCCTTCGATCGAAACGTGCGGCTGGATTCTCCTCCGACAGGATTCGCAATGAAGATTCACGAGTATCAGGCAAAACAACTTCTGGCAGCGGCCGGAGTGGCTGTCCCGCGCGGCATTGTCGTGAAATCGCCCGCCGAAGCGGCCGAAGCTTTCACTAAACTTGGCGGTTCGATCGCTGTCCTCAAGGCGCAGATCCACGCAGGGGGACGCGGCAAGGGCCGCTTCAAGGAACATCCCGATCAGCCCGGCGTCGTGCTGGTTAAATCGGCCGACGAAGCAAAGAAGAACGCAGAGCGGATGCTCGGCAAAACACTCGTCACGAAGCAGACGGGCGAGGAAGGAAAAGTCGTCAACGTCCTCTACATGGAAGAAGGACTCAAGATTGCCCGGGAACTCTACCTGGGTGTGGTCGTCGATCGTTCCGCAGGGGGACCGGTCCTGATCATGTCGTCGGAAGGGGGAATGGAGATTGAAGAAGTCGCCGCGCATTCGCCCGAGAAAATTCTCCGCGAACCGGTCGACGGCGGCTACGGTCTCCACGGCTACCAGGCGACAAAGCTTGCATTCCAGCTCGCGCTCGGGCCGGAAGCGACGAAGAGTGCACAGCAGTTTCTGCCGAAGGTCTGCCGATTCTTCATCGACAACGATTGCAGCATGGCGGAAGTCAATCCGCTGGTCGTTACCGAAGACGGCAAGCTGCTCGCACTCGATGCGAAGATGTCGTTCGATGACAACGCAATGTACCGCCATAAGCCGTTCTCAGAACTCCGCGATTTGAGCGAAGAGAATGAATTCGAGGTTCGTGCCGCGAACGCGGGCCTCAGCTATGTGAAGCTCGACGGTAACATCGGCTGCCTCGTCAACGGCGCCGGCCTGGCGATGAGCACGATGGATATCATCAAGCTTCACGGTGGCGAACCGGCGAACTTTCTCGACGTCGGCGGCGGCGCCAATGTCGACCAGGTGACCGAAGCGTTTCGAATCATTCTGGCAGACAAGAACGTGAAGGCGGTCCTCGTCAATATTTTCGGCGGCATCATGAAGTGCGACACAATCGTCGAGGCGCTTCTGGGAGCTTACGAAAAGGTGGGCTTCAATGTCCCCCTGGTTGTCCGTCTGGAAGGGACGAACGTCGAGAAGGCCCGCAAGATGCTCTCCGAGAGCGGCCGTCCGATTATTACCGCTACCGATCTTACCGATGCCGCGAAGAAGGTCGTCGCAACGCTTGGTGCGTAAGACGGCACGCTGTCAGCGACCCGCTGTAGAATGCAGCCGGTCCAATTGCGATCCAGAATCTATCGATCCTTAGAACGCATCCTGCAACTCGAATCCGCGCTCGGCAGGCCGAACCTGCTGATCGCTGAAAGCTGAAACCCGAAAGCCTTCTCATGAGCATTCTCGTCGACAAGAACACGCGAGTCATCTGCCAGGGCATTACCGGTAAGTCCGGGTTGTTTCACAGCCAGCAATGCCGCGATTACGGCACTCCGATGGTCGGTGGTGTGACCCCCGGGAAGGGGGGGACGACGATCGACGGCTTCGCCGTGTTCGACACCGTGCAGCAGGCGGTGGAGAAGACCGGTGCAAATACGTCTCTCGTGTTCGTGCCGCCGCCGTTCTGCGCCGACGCAATTCTTGAAGCGGCCGATGCCGGAATCTCACTGATCGTTGCGATCACCGAAGGGATTCCCGTGCTCGACATGGTGCGGGTGCGACGCGCAATGCAGGGCTCGAAGAGCCGGCTCATCGGGCCGAACTGTCCCGGCATCATCACGCCCGGAATCGCGAAGATCGGCATCATGCCCGGCTACATTCACAAGCCCGGGCCGATCGGACTGATCAGCAAGAGTGGAACTCTCACCTACGAAGCGGCCTGGCAGCTCGGGAATCTGGGGCTGGGCCAATCGACCTGCGTCGGCATCGGCGGCGATCCGATCAGCGGAACCAGCTTTATTGATCTCCTCGAAATGTTCCAGAACGATCCCGGCACGGAAGCGATTCTGATGATCGGCGAGATCGGCGGCAACGCCGAAGAACAGGCGGCCGAGTACATCCAAAAGCATGTCACGAAGCCGGTCGCCGGCTTCATTGCCGGCCGAACCGCACCTCCGGGAAAACGGATGGGTCATGCCGGTGCGATAATTTCCGGCGGAAGTGGAACCGCCGCCGAGAAAATCGCGGCGCTGAAAGCCGCCGGGGTCGAAGTCGCCGAAAGCCCGGCCGACATGGGAGCCGCAATCAAGCGGGTCTACAAGAAGTAGACTGCAGACATTCGGGCATTCAGAGCGATGGCCCGTCGTTGTCCTTCGGTCGCTGGCGGATTTTCGGTGAAGTGCGCACGAGCAGATAGCTGAATGCGCCGAGCAGTTGGCCCCGGTCGACGGAATGACATTTCCGACACTCATTGCCGGCGCGAAGCGCGCCGAGCAGGAGGATTCGGCCCGCTTCGCTGTCATCAATGACAAGATCCTGCTCGGTCGCGAGCTTCGGAAGTGCGCCGGTTTCAAACGCGTTCAGCGGGCGTGTCCGTGCTCCCTCGAGCTGCTCCATCCGCGGAAGATGATCGGAGATGTAAACTCGCGGTGTGTCATGCTTGAGCAAACTGACCAGCTCGAGCTTTTGAATCCGCCAATGCTCCCAGGTGATGGCTTCCTGTCCCCAGGAGTCGGTTGCCGCGCCGTTCAACGGCATCCGCGAGAACTGGTGCGCCCGAAACCCGGCGACTCGGTCCCGACTTTCGACGTTGCCGAACCGATCGGGGTTCAGGAAGTCGCTCAAACCCGCGTCGTGCACTTCGACGAGCAGCGATTGCGGAGGAGCAGGTTTCGTTTCCGCCAGATCGACGTGTACGCCGTCGTCATCTTTGGGGTCAAAACTCGGCTCGTATTCCGGCTCCTGGGGGAGCGGGATCGGCGGAACGTCCTTCTGTTCGATCGACTCCCTGTAAACGCCGCTCATTCGGGTAATCCCAAAACCCTGAGCGAAGACGAACTGCTCATGCGTCCGATCGTGAAGTTGATGCAGCTTATAGTCTCGATATCTCCTGCCGGTCTGGTCAAACCGTTCCAGACGCTTCTCGACTGTGAAGCTGATTGAAGGGGAACTGCCGATCTTTTCCGCCGGCCCGGAAGCCGCAGGCATATCGACGATACTCGTTTGCGGATGCTTCGTTCGGTTTGTTTCGTATGCGAGGCGGTCTGTCAGCGAGATGACGGGGTATTCCTCTCGGAGTTCGCGAAGCGTTTGAATCCGGATCATTCCGACTCGCGCGCTGAAGGCGTTCGCGGCGACCGCGGCGAGGAGACAGCAGCCGAAAAGAACCTTGGGAGTCGGGCGAATGAACCAGCAGAGACTCGCCAGAACGAGCGTGAGCACGCACTGCAGGAAAACGGCAATGAATCCGACCCCGGCGGCAAACAGCAGGCAGAAGAAGCCGCCGCTGATCGCCACAGCCATCACGTGGCCCGCTCCCTCCCGGGAAGCTGCATAGCACATGACGAGAACGACTATCGAGAAGGCCGCCGAAATGATGATGAGGGTCATCGAGATCTCCCGTCAGAGTGCGCGGAGAATCACTGTCGAATGCCGGCTTGCCGGCAAGAGTATCGCTGACAACAGGTTGGCAATCAGAGACTGTCAGGCGCTCGAAGATCTGATGAAGTGCATTCCGCGGTCCGGCCGGATTCTTGCCGGGGTTCAATTCCCGCGTCATTCATTCGAAACTACGGCCCGAGAATGCGGCCCGTTGGAGAGAATTCTCGACGCCTGAAAAAATCGCGCGCACGATCCGCAATGAGATTCGCTGTGCGGTTGCCGATCTGGTGGCCAATAGAGATATTGAAATATCGCAGCATTGACTGAAATCATCGATCAGTTCGTGAAAGGAGCGAGCATGAGCTACGCAGAGTCAATCCTCCCGGAATTCGACGCAGAGATGGCAAGCACGCGGAAGGTTCTCGAACGCGTGCCGGAAGACAGGATCGATTGGAAGGCGCACGCCAAGTCGAACACCATCGGCTGGAATGCCAACCACATCGCGGAAATACCGGGCTGGGTCGAAGGGACTCTGACGCAGACCGAGTGGGATTTCGCACCGGTCGGCGGCGAGCCCTACCGGACGCCGTCGTTCAGGACACGGAAAGAGATTCTCGACTTCTTTGACGCAAACGTCGCTTCCGCTCGCAGGGCGATCGCAGCTGTCAAGGACGAGGAGTTGCCGAAGATGTGGACGCTACTGAATGGCGGCGAAGTGATCATCACGATGCCGCGCGCGGCGGTCATCCGGACTTTCATCCTCAATCATCTGATCCACCACCGCGCGATTCTCTGCGTCTATCTCCGCCTGAACGACATCCCCGTGCCGGGAATGTACGGCCCGTCGGGGGATGAATGAGGGATAGGTGTCCGGATTCAGGAGATAGAGGACAGGAAGAAAAACCCAAACCGTCGATTTGTCGTCGGTTCGTGCCGTCGCAGATCTGGGTTTCGTAGGGTGGGCTATGCCCACCAGCATTCGACACTCAGTCAATTCGTCAGGTGTGTTGAACGAAGCCGAAAGCACCCTCTCATTGACGCATCAATGGTGTGCATCGAAGACTCAACACGGCCCAAACGAGCCGTTCGCCGCCCGTCAGACTTCGTCGGCCGCGCCGGTCCATTCGGCGAGCGTCGGCTTGTAGTCGACGAGTTCGGATTTCTGGAAGTAGATCTCGATTTCGCGCGCGGCCGCTTCCGGGCTGTCGCTGCCGTGCATGAGATTCATCTGGCGGCTTACTCCGTAGTCGCCGCGGATTGTTCCCGGAGGGGCCTGACGACCGTTGGTCGGACCCATCATCGTCCGGACGACGCTCACCGCTTCCGGTCCTTCGGCAACGATTGCAACCACCGGTCCCGAAGTGATGAACGATTCGAGCAGCGGATAGAACGGCTTCTGGACGTGCTCGACGTAATGCTTCGCCGAAAGCTCTTTGGTGATCTGGAGCATTTTCAGCCCGACGATCTTGAGCCCCTTGTCTTCAAGTCGGCTCAGCAGCTTGCCGGCAAGTCTGCGCTGGACGGCGTCGGGCTTGATGAGAATCAGTGTGCGTTCGGCGGGCATGATGCGTTGGTCCGTGGTTACTTCGAGAGAAAGTTGGAGGTAATGGCTTACGTTAGAGCGGAATGTCTAATGAGCAATGTCTAAATCAATGACGAAGCATGAATGACGAATTGCTAAGAGCCGACGTTGCGCCGAACTGGTTTCGGCTTCGGTCAAACAATCGATTCCAGAAGCACTCAATAGACATTCATCATTAGACATTCGTCATTCTCACCGCATCATTTCCAGAAACTCTCCAAAGAGATACTGGCTGTCGTGCGGGCCGGCCGATGCTTCCGGATGGTATTGAACACCAAAGGCCTGGTGTTTCTTGTGTCGAATCCCTTCGACAGTCTGATCGTTGAGATTGACGTGCGTGATCTCAACATCATCAGGAAGCGAATCGACATCGAGCGCGAAACCGTGATTCTGAGTCGTAATTTCGACGCGCCCGTTCCGCTTGTTGAGGACCGGCTGATTTGCGCCGCGGTGGCCGAATTTCAGTTTGTAGATCTCCGCGCCGGTCGCGAGTCCGAGAAGCTGGTGGCCGAGGCAGATGCCGAAAATCGGCTGCTTGCCCAGAAGCCCCCGAATTGTTCCGATGGCGTAGTCGAGTGGACGCGGGTCTCCGGGGCCGTTCGAGAGGAACACACCGTCCGGCTTGAGTGCCAGAATCTCGTCGGCTGAGGCGGTGCCGGGGACGACCGTCACCTTGCAGCCGAGATCGCGCAAGTGTCTCGGAATGTTCCACTTCATGCCATAGTCGATCGCGACGACATGCGGCGGGTTGTCGGGCGAGGCAGGCGCGGTGACGCCGTGCGTCTCCATCGGTCGCGCGAGATCTGAAAGCGGCTCGGTCCATTCCGACGTTCCGTCCGGGATGACTTCCTGCACGAGATCGCGCCCGACGAGTTCCGGACTCTTGCGGGCCTTTGCGATGAGAGATGCGTCATCGAGGTCAATCGTCGAGAGAACGCCGGTCATCGCACCATGTTCGCGGAGGCGGCGGACGAGCGCCCGGGTGTCGATTCCCTCCAGTCCGACCACGCCATGGGCCGCAAGATACGCGTCGAGCGATTCGCTCGCCCGGAAGTTGCTCGGCTCGCGGCAGAGTTCGCGGACGATGAATCCTCGGAGTGCGATCCCCTTGCTTTCGATGTCTTCGGGATTCACGCCGTAATTGCCGATGAGCGGGTAAGTCATCGTGACAATCTGGCCGCAGTAGGAGGGGTCGGTGAGGATCTCCTGGTAGCCGGTCATGCTTGTGTTAAAGCAGACCTCGCCGAAGATTTCGCCCAGGGCGCCGAAGGCAGTTCCTGCGAAGACGGTTCCGTCGGCCAGGGCGAGTTTGGCGGTGTGCGGTTCAGGCATATTTGCAGCATTCGTCGTGGGGCAGGAAGAAATTGCGGTTTGGCTATTTTTATCAGTTGGGAAGTGCAAAAAAAAGAGACCGCCCGGGTGAGGGCGGTCTCTCGAGGGGTCTGTTCCGGATGTCGGTTCGCCCTTGCCCCGAAACGTCGTCTCGGGAGCGGTGCGAACCGACACGTGTCTCAGGTGTCGATCAATGCTCGTAGGTCACGACGAACTCGTCGAAGCGGAGTTCGTCCTTTTCGGGTCCGCTGATGCTGAGGAAGAGCTCTTCCATGACGCGATGGAAATGGCTCTGTCGGACGGAGTAGTAATTGTGCTTGCCATCGCGGCGGGCTTCGATGAGTCCGGCAACTCGCAGCAGGGCGAGGTGATGGCTGACGGCGGGTTGGCTCTGGCCGAGCTTGTCGCACAGTGCCGTCACGTGCAGTTCGCCTTCACGGGCCAGATACAGAAGAATTCGCAAGCGGGTTTCGTCCGAGAGGAGCTTGAAAATCTGAACAAGCTCACGCTCGAGTTCGCTCGACAGTTGGGGGAACTTTCCAGCGGTTTCCACTTCGGGTTCTGCGACGTTGGTAATCATATTCCTGGTTAAACTTTCCTGTTCAGAGCGTTGGTGGCCAGGCCCGTCACCACTTTCGGGACTTGGAACTACGTCTGACAATTTTCAAC
>JBFWWA010000067.1:0-12351 GCA_050246455.1 Planctomycetaceae bacterium | reverse complement strand
AGCGGGCGAACATCTCAACAACAGCACACGAACCCGAACCTGCGCCGTCACCCAGCGAATTGCCAGTAAGCAAGCGCCGAATCCCCAGCAACCGGCCAGCAGCCAGTTCCAGTTCATGCGCCACCACGGCGTAATCGAGGATTGGTTTGATGCGGGTTCGTCCTCGCGGCTGACGATTTCTGCCGGAGGCTGGTACTCCACCAGTTCAGAACGCCACACGCCGTCCATCGATAAAGTGTTCACTTCAGGGACACCCTCCACCGGCCACCCGGCGCCAAACTCCGACAGCGATCCACTTGTTGCCACGGTGATCGGTACTTCTTCCGCAGGCCGCGTCACCGCAATCGCGACCTTCGGCAGGAACGTGGTGAAGGCCACCACAACGACCGCCAGCGATGTGAACCGCCACAGCTGCACCCGCCAGCGCGGATTGCTGCGTGCCAGCGCCAGGTGCGTCAACCACGCCAGCCCCAGCAGCAGCGTGATTCGCAGGCTCAGATCCCACGCCACGGGCAAATCGACAAGCAGTTCGGACCAGGCGCGCGTCATGATGGCTTCCTTTTCGAAGGTTTTGTCGAAGGGAGTTCGCCCGCTTTTTCCTGCGCCAGCTCCTGAAGCTGACGGATATCGTCGTCCGAGAGGTTCTCGGTTTTGATCAATTGCGCGATCAGTTCGAAGGCGGAGCCGCCGCAGAAGATGTCGGCCAGGCGATCCGCCATCTTCTTGAAGGCGGTCGGGGCGGCACTTTTGGCCCGGTAAAAATACGCCTTCCCCTTCTTCTGGCGGGTGACGTGCCCTTTCTCCATCAACACCCGCAACACCGACCGCAAGGCGGGATTGGTGAGAGGACGGTCGAGTTGTTCGAGGATCTCGGCCGGCTTGAGGGAGCCGTGCTGCCAGAGAACCTGCATGATTTCGAGTTCTCCGGGGGTGAAGGTTTTCATGGAGAATTCGCCTTCAGGACCGAGAGGCAATGTGAAGAACATCCAACACGTCAATGTGAAGACAATACAGCACATTGTGGGGCGACACAAGACCGTTGTGAAGAATCTTCAACATATTTCGACGGAATCTCCGCGGCCCCATAGCAGGGCGAATACGATCCAGCAGCAACTGAAGTCGACGACGCATTGTTCTCGTCGACTTCAGCGGATTTCCCGACACACCGTTGCGAATAAGAGCAGTCCGGCTGAGATTGGCCGATTAGTGCATCCGGCCGACACGTCGGTGCGACGCGCCTGCCCGAACTGACGCGAACCGCTTACGGCCTTCGATGCCAGTACATTGTCAGCAGTGTCACTGCAACGATTGTCTCTATGTGTCGTCACATGACGCTCGACTCAGTCGTATCATCGCCGCTTGGCCCTGTTTGCCCGAACCAATTCGACGGGAAGTGGAGGCACTGTGCATTCAACCCGGATGGTGGGGGCGTTTGAAAAGCGAATTCATCTGACTGCCACGTGGGTTGGCGTGGCGGCGCTCGGCGTGAACTCAACCAGCGGCAACGATGAGGCTGAGCACGAACGAGGCGATCGTCCAGACCACATGCCATGTGATAGTTGATGATATTGCGAAGACCCCGCAGCGTTTGTCGCTCGCCACTTTCCGTCCAGCGCGACTCGGGACCTCAATTCGGAACTAAGTAGAACAACACCGAAAGCAGTCAGAGTGAATAATCCCCAATCTCCGTTTCCGTGCGAGGCGCCAACAGCAGAAACGCCAAGGAATATCGCCACGAAAATCGGCAGCCCCCAGATGTATGAGCGCCCGTACTCTAGGTGGAACAGAGTCTGCCCTCCGCCCGCATTCTAACCCACCGCGCATGAAAAGAGGCCCCCAAGGGCCTTACGAGTGGGACGGCCGGGATTCAAACCCGGAACCTGCGGCTTATGGCCGCGCAGCCGTATTCCCGAATACTGGGGCGTGTGCAGGCCGCTGCTCTATCCAATTGAGCTACCGTCCCAGATTGTCATTCTTCCGGTTCGTCAAGAGGCAATGCTCTTTGCACCTCGATCGACCTGATGCGCTCTTCTTCTTTTGGAGGCGCTGTACGCTCCGCAAGTGAAGGAATCGATTTCACCACAATCTTGCCATCGCGAAGTCGACTATCCGCCCATCATCTGCGTAAATCTCATCGGCGCTATGTTTCCAGAGTGAGCCTGTATCGGAAGCTGTGTGCGTGCTCAGACATGTTAGCACGTCCGCGTCCACAGTCGCACGAGGGGCGTTTGCGATGCGACCGCGTAAAAGGTTGCCGTCGCAGGCTCACCTCGCTGGAACCATCCACTCGAGGTGGCGTCCGCTCGCTCCCGAGGTTCGGGGTCGGGAAGCCAACTGGCGTGCTTTTGATTGCGGTGAGAGACCCGTACGCAGCTCTGTAAGGCGGGGGCGGCTTGGACCTGCCTAAAGCGAAAGAGACCCGTAGCGAGACAAGAGGGCTTTGCCAAGCTGGTGTCGATGCTCATGCTGCACTTTGAGCGACCTGGCAAGTTTCGACAGCTGCTGATCATATTGCTGGTTAATGGTCGATTCCTTGAGCTGAGACTGGGTGATGCTGCCGAGAGCGCCAACAACCATGCCGGTCAGACCGCGCCCCACTTGCTCCTCCGTCGTCTCACCGGTCTCCGCAGCCTGATGCCCAAACTGAACTGCAGTTTCTCGCGCGTTCGCGTCGCGAGCCAGATTGAGTTCGCGTAACTTCGCGTCACGTTCTTTCTCTGAATCACAAACCGCCTGCGCGGCCGCAATGACACCGAGCACCCAAGCTTTCATTTCCGGATCAACGTCTTCAATTGGAACGACACTATAGTGACGGACGAATGCGGCAGCGCATTCCTTGTTGTATACTTTGAAGGGATCGATGACCTGTTTCTCAATCCTTTCGATGTGATTCCACGCCATCCGTGTTGCGGCGGCTTCTTGCTCTCGCCGAGCCTCCTCGGCGGAATACGGGATCGCCTTTGTATCCGCGCCGCCTCGAAAGAAAGGCCAGACCAGCAAAAACGAAAGCCCGACTACCGTTCCCGCTCCGACAGCGAGAACTTTCGGTCGTGTCGCTGCATTCTGACGGATCGAATTCCAGAATCTCATACCGCGGATCGGCGGTGACACATTTCCGGCATTGGCTTCAGGACTCAACTCGATCGAAGCCACTTGAAACGACGGACCGGTGTAGCCGAGCTGGATCGTGTCACCGCATTTCAATCGCGAAGTCGTGCCGATCTCCATGCCATTCAGGAGGGTGCTGTTGCTGCGGCTCAGATGAACCAGCAGGAAGCCGTCTGCCCCCGGTTCAATTTGGGCATGGATTCGCGACACTTTCGGGAAGGCATTGGGATCCACAGCGATCTCACAGGCCGAATCGCGACCCAGGCGGATGACCTCACCGACCGCTGCTTGAGTTCGCGCACGCCCATCAGGATCATTGATTCGCACTTGGACGCGCATGGCCGCCTCCCACATCAGGCACTTCAAGACGAAATCGTTGCTCGCCGATCTGAAACTGGATGGCGGCGTCCACTGGAATCTGAGGCACTCGCAGCCACAATCCATTCCGAGACTTATTGTGATCCGCGTACCAGGCTCCGAGTCGGGCGCGGTAGAGGTGCGCGTGCTTCGGCTCGCAGAACGGGTCCTGCGCTCGAGGGATCTGACAGGCTGCGTCTGTCCCAATCCAATACTCTGGCTGTGTGAGTATGACACGATTGCCGATCCGACTGCCGATGAGTTCCGTCAGCGACGGCGCAATCTTGGAATCGCCCGGTTCCGACCAGCCTTCCGTTGCGCTGTCGGCGCGCTCATCTTGCGGTCTATCCCCCTTCTTCGCCGAGCCGCGCTGCGGCAGCTCAAACCGATAGCGTCCATTCCCGACGAGGATTTCCGCTTTGTCTGCCATGGCAGCGCGACGGACACGGACAAAAAGCCCGTGCCGGCTCTGCAGATCTGTGACCAGCCAGCGAGACATTTCGCCGACACGTTGGTACGTGATTTCCACATGACGGGACGAAATCCGACTATCAAGCGGAATGCTAAAATCGCCACGAGTGCGACCGATGATAAACCGCGGGCTGCGGATGCGGATTTGTTCCCCATCATTTTGCCCGTCGTCATAGACCGTCAATAACGCGACCGGAGGGCGAGCGGTGGGGCGATAGGCCGCCGCAGGTCGCGCGGATGTGTTCCGCTCACGACCCTGGGCGTTTGCAAGCAGAGCCTGTCGGATTTCCTCTTCTGTCTCAAGCAATGTCCCCGAGTACTCATCACCAGCCGTGGGTGGTCCGGGCTGCGGCAGTTTCGGCATTCGAGTCACCGTATCGCAAAGATTTGTAGCGTGGTTAAACAGTTCGGAGACACTACTCAATGAATCGACCGGTGTAACGATCCTTTCGGTTGTTCACCGCATCGAGAGTCTTGCCATCGGGCGAGATGCTGCAACGATCAACGATATCCCCTCTCACAGGGCGTATGATCCGGATCACAAGAACGTCGCCGTCAAAGCTCCACGTTTTCTTTTCGGGTTTGTCGGGGTCGACCGTGCCATCGGAATAGAGGTTGTAGGTCCAGGCGTTCTTAAAAGTCGTTCCTGTTCCCTCAAAGCGGCCGATCACTCGAGGAGCCAACAGCTTTGATTTTTGTTCCATCAATACCGCCGTGACTCGTTCACTGCTTTTTCTTCCCCGAGCGATCGCCTTGTCGAATTCTGCAGCCAAATCGTTGCCCGCCCTTGTCATGCTGGCGCTGTAATCTGCGACAGCCGTCCTCATCGCCAGAGACCACGGTAACAGACGCTTTCTTGAGAATCGGTCTTTTTCCTGTTCCAGCGCATCCGCCAATAACTTCCGTTCTTCTGCACTGACCCTCAGCGTTGCGACCTTCCGTATCTGCGCGTCGAATTGCGAACGGAGCCGCTCGTCGGCCTTGTGCGTCGCCTGTTGGAATCGCGATTCTGCTGATGAGAGCTTCGCTAGTGCTTGTGCTGCCAAATCCTCTTCGGAGGATTCTCCGTCGGCCGGGGCAGCAGGTTTCAATTCTTTGATGCGGATGTTGCGAAAAGCGATCTGAGGTTTGCTCTTATGGTGTGACTGCAACGCGATGAATCCGGACCGCCGCCCTTGAGCATCCGACATTTCCACCGTCCGGACTCCGTTGACTTCCACAATAATCAGGCTCTGAATGCATCGCACAAGGAGACTGTTCCAGTCATTGTTGCGCCACTTTGCCTGCACTTGTTGCCGCATGTCGGCATCGAGCCGCTTTAGATTGCCTCGGCCCGCCTCTTCATAGAGATCACCTATGATTGAGCCGTCGCCGATGAACCCCAATTCCGCCTGGTATCCCTGCATCCGTCCTGTTGGGTCGAGCGTGCTGCGAAACTGCACTCCGGAATTCCCCTGATTGGCAAGCAAGAACTCCAGCGTCAGTTCAAAATCGGTATAGTTTCCCTGATGGACAAGGTACTTATTCCCGTCGGTGAGGTCGTTTTCGCTATGCGCCACGATGGCCCCATTCTCAACCTTCCAGACCGACAGATCGCCATTCCAACTGGAGAGATCCTTGCCGTTGAATAAAGAAACGGCTTTTTCGGTCGGCTTACCAGCTGACTTTTTTGGCTTGGCGGATGTCTTGTTGGCCGATGCATTTCCAGGGATCTCTTTGATCACAATGTTGCGGAACTCAACCGGTAGTCCGTGGTCTTGTAGCCCAATTCTCCCAGATCGGCGATTGAGGTCTGGTGTACCGTTGTGCTGCGGCACTTGCGAATCCAGAGAGGCGTCGACTACCTGCACATCATTGACTTTGACGGTGATCCAAAGCCCCTTCAAAATGATCGTCAACTTGTTCCATTCATTCGCATTTGAAATGACGAGCGGCGAGGCGGGGATGATGCCGTAGATCGAACCATTCTTCTGCCAGCTTTTAGAACCGCGATGCTTTGGCGCGGTATCATCGAGCAACTGGACTTCGATAGACTCCAGCCCCTGTTTTTTAGCGCCCAACTTGTCAAGCGTGCGGAGGAATACGCCACTGTTCCCTCCCGGCGGGAGCTTGTACTCAAGTTCCAGTTCGAAATCGGAAAACTCTTGGTCTGTTCCAATCCATCCGCCTTTTCCCGCACTTACGAGGCTATTGTTCCGCGTGCTCCAGTTGCCTGCCGTGGAAAACGCCGTCCAGCCAGTGAGATCCGTACCGTTGAAGAGGGGAGCGAATCCGCTATTCACGGGGCTCTGAGTGGGAGCAGTCGGCGTGGCGGTGTCCTCGGGCTTGGTCAGTTCCTCCGGAACTGAGGAATCAGAGAGCAACTCCTTTATCTCTATGCTTCGGAACTTAACAACGCAGTTTGGATTATGCTGCAGGCCGATTCGCCCGGAATGGAACGGCGCCTTTTCGTCCGTATACGACACAGTGGTTTTGTTGTTTACTTTAATCGTGATGCGACTTCCTTGAGCGATCATTTCCATCCAGAACCATTGGTCCGCTGGAGTTTCAGAGTCCCATGCACTGCCCTTGGTGAAGCCGAGCATCATGAGACTCCCGGTCTTGTCACGACCGTGCGTGGTGTTAATGTCAGCCTCGTAGGCACGTACGTATTTCGGGTTCTCTGCGGGAGATACAGGGCCGAACGAACTCCGTCCGAAAATGCCACTGTTGCCGTTATCGCTAATCAGTACCTCTGCACGGAAATGGAAATCGCGATACTCGCGTTCGGTATAGATATTTGTCTTCAATGCGCCGGAACAAGCTATGGCGCCATCCTCCACCCTCCAGTCGCCAGGTTGGCTTGGATGAACTTCCCAGCCGGTGAGATCTTTGCCGTTGAACAGGGGAACAAAGCCGTCGGCACGATGTTCTGGATCTGCCGTCCGCGGTTTTTGATCGGGCTCGTGTGACGAGATGTCAGGGAAGCCGGCCCACAGCACTGCGCCGGACGGGGATGTGACTCGAATGTTTCGGATCTTGCATGCAGTGGTCCACGTCGATAAGCCGATTCGACCCTTCGTGAATCGGGGATCCCGGTGTTCAAATTGCAGCTGGCCATTGAGAAAACTCTTGAAGTGACTTCCACGAATCTCCAGCTTCACGGAGTACCACTTGCCGACTTCCGGAGTGTTGGAGTGCCACCGAAAGTTCCCCGGTGCCCGATCCCAATGCCCATTGTGATATTGCGCCAATTCACAGCCACGTCCGTCGTCATAATCACTGGGACTGTACCAGCATCGATTGTTTTCGCCCTGCGCGTGGAAGCAGATCTTGGCCGCGCCATGTCCGATCTTTTGGAATTCCAGTGTGAGATCATAGTTCTCCCAATTCGGATCGCCGAAGATGAGCAAGGGATGTTCGTTCCAGCCTCCCGCAAGACTCGACTGGATCAACTCCCCATTGACGATCGACCAATCACCACGCGCGACTTCGGGAGTCGAAAAGAGTTCATTCGCCGACGGTGCAGCCGGCTCCGTCGTCACTTGGTTGGAACCCGACGAAGGAAGCGGTTCAAGATTGACCTTCAACGGCGTTCGGTCGCCATTTGCGACGCTGACGTCCTGACCGAATGCTTGGAAGCCGTCTTTCTTGATTTCCAGTCCGCGCTTGCCGGCCGGTACGGAGATTTCGGCGGGACTGCCTCCCCCCGGCCATTGCACCGTAACTCGCTCGCCATCGACGAGCACTTCGGCGTCCTCCGGCAATTGCTCGAGAACGATCACCCCCTCTTTCGTTCGGATGCTCAAGACTCCGTTGGCCCACGCGAAGAGGAATATCGCAAGTAGCGAACCAATGGCGATCGCTCCCCAGACTGCGTAGAAATGCTTGCTCGCACTTCGCCTGCGCAACGAAAGCCGCCAGAAGGGAGAACTGTTCACGTCCGGAACGTCGATCAGACTTCTCCACCTCTCGGCCGGTTGAGAGACCGGCATGGGAGCCAGGGCGGGTTCACTGCCGTCGTTCGATCCGGATTCTGTCAGCCTGCCCTTCGCGCGACCGGAAGCTTCTGACAATTCAGGCTGAGAGCGGTATGCACCACCTGGCTTGAGGAACGGCCTGAGCGCGAGGGCAACGTCCGCCGGAGTCTGATAACGACTTTCCGGCGCTTTCGCCATCATCCGGGCAACAACCGCCGCCAGTTCAACGGGTACCTCCGAACGCACGAGATTTAACCGCTTTGCTTCGACCGATTGATGCGACTGCAACACCTCATACAGACTATTGCCGTTGAACGGTGGAGAGCCGGCGAGCAAATGGTAAAGCGTGCAGCCCAAGCTATAGATATCGGCGCGAATATCGGCGCTCTGCGCATCGAGCGTCTGCTCCGGAGCAATGTAGTCTGGTGTCCCCAGCATCTGGCCTTCGTGTGTCAGCGTTCGATCAACTTTCTCTTCACGGGTGACCTTTGCCAGACCGAAATCCAGAATCTTGACGATCGCTTTCTTTCCGTCGCGAAACAGAATCAAGTTTCCCGGCTTGATGTCGCGATGAATCATTCCCCGCTCGTGCGCGTGCTGAAGTCCCTGCGCCGCTTGATAGATGAAATAGCAGGCATTGACGACCGGTAAAGGACCACGGGACTTGACGAGTTTCGCGAGGTCGTCTCCGTCGACGTACTCCATCGCCAGAACCAGGAGATCCTGAATCCGAAGTGCGTTATATGCCGCCACGACATTCGGATGTTGGAGCTTGGCAGCCGACTTGATCTCACGCAGAAAGCGATCCGCGGCCCCCTTTCTTTTGACCATCTCTTTGTTGAGGACCTTAAGAACTTCCAGGCGGTCCATCAGCCTATTGCGGACGAGGTAGACGACCCCCATGCCACCCCGTCCAAGTTCCCGGATCACCGTGTATTGCTCGTGATCGACGAGTTCAGGCACGATCGTCGAACCCGTGGGCGACGCATTTGTCGGGATGAATGTGCCGGAGTCAGCCGGTTGGTCTGAGAGGTGTTGTTGTTCGGGATCTGACCGTTGCGCCTCGCTGGCATCTCGGTCGACCTGAACATTGCGGAGACGTTCGACGAAGCTGTCCGTCGAGAGTTCGGCGACTTTCTGACGGCACGGCGGACATTGCTCTAAATGCTTGTCGATCCGAATGGCGACGGTCTCATCGAGTTTTCCCAGTCCATACGAAACCATAGTCTCATCGGCTGGATGGCTTGTGACCGGTCGCTGCATTCCAATGGCCCTTAGAGCTCGACAGGGGCGAATCAGGAAAGTTCCGAACCGAGTAGAAATCGATACGCGAAACAGACGCGTCACGACAAATATGCGGTCCGGTGAAACTCAAAGGGCCGACGTCGGCCAGACATGCCGCAAAAACGCTAAGAAAACGGAATTCTAATCTAGAAAGCCTCCGGCTTCTTGTCTTAAACGTCGCAGAATTCTGGACTTCGCTTGAATCACAGCATTTTCGCTCAGGCCGGTTTCCGAGGCGACTTGGGACGCCGGTAGACCGTCCACTGCGAACCGGCGAAACGCCCGCCAAGTCGTCGACCCAAAGTCGGATTCGACGACGGTCAACAGCCTGTCGAAGACGTGTCGGTCGTGTTCGTCGTCCCACCGACGTGCGAGTTCGCTTTGGGGATCAGCCAAATTCTCAATAAAGCCGTCGGCGAGATCGCGTTCCGCGACCGGTCGGCGAAGACGTTGTTTGCGATAGGTGCGGACTCGATTCACCGTGACCTGACGCAGCCAAGTCCGGAAGGAACCGTCTCTTTGCCGCTCGAACGTCGGAATCTCGCGAATCAAGACGACGAGAACTTCCTGGGCCAGGTCATTGGCCTCGTCGCCGAGTCCGGGAACTCGGGCAAGCCAATACTGAATCAGCGGCAGATACATGTCTTGCAAGCAACGCCAGTCTGCATGGCTTGGACTTGGCGCTTGTAATCGCTGGAGCAGGCTAACGGATGTTGTCTTCAACGATCGGGCCCTGTTCAAGTTGCTCCAGAATCGGCCGGGGCGGGGAAAGAACGCTTAACCGACATCTTGAAGGATTCACGCCGCGAGTTGGAGCATTCTTTTGAACTTGTAGCCTAACCCTCGAAAGCGTCGCCGTGAAGCTGGCGAAAGCAGAATGCGTATCTCAGCTGCTTCCCTCCCACATCTCCACAGAATCAAGCCATCTACGACGGCAACGAAATGCGTGAGACGCAAGCTGAAGCAACTGGTGGCCGATCTGAGCCTCGATAAGAAGATGCTGCAGGACGTTGTTTCGGGAAAGTATTGAGGCCCGTTCGTCGTCGCGAGGTGGTGCGTAAGCTGCGGGCGGCTTACGAGGTGAGCGAACGTCGTGCTTGCCGGGCCGTGGGCTTCCCGCGATCAAGCCACCGCTACCAGAGCGTTCGAGACGATCGGGCCGAGCTGCGGATTCGGTTGCGGAATCTGGCTGTCAGCCGTGTGCATTACGGGTATCCGCGGCTGTACACGTTGCTGCGCCGGGAGGGTTGGAAGGTGAACCGCAAGCTGGTCCACCGGATTTACAGGGAGGAGGGGCTGCAGATGCGTCGCAAGCGGCCGCGGCGTAATCGGAGCTGTCAGGTCCGTGTGGAGCGGCCTCGAGCGACCCGTACCAACGAGAGCTGGTCGATGGACTTCATGTCGGATCAGCTGTTCGATGGCCGGCGATTCCGGCTGTTGACGTTAGTGGATAACTTTACGCGTGAGAGTCTGGCCGTCGAGGTGGGACAGCGCTTGACCGGAGACCACGTGGTCCAAGTCCTCGAAGGCGTGACGGGATCGCGCGGAGTGCCGCAGACGATCCGGGTGGACAATGGCCCGGAGTTCATCTCGCGGTCGTTGGATCTGTGGGCGTACCGGAACGGAGTGAAGCTGGACTTCAGTCGTCCCGGGAAGCCGACGGACAACGCGTTGATCGAATCGTCCGACGGGAGACTGCGTCAGGAATGCCTGAATCAGCACTGGTTACTGTCTCTCGAGGATGCGCAGCAGAAGATGGACACTTGGCGCCGTGAGTACAATCGAGAGCGTCCGCATAGCGCACTGGCGAATCGAACCCCAAGTGAGTTCGCAGCCTCAGCTCAGACTCTGCAGACGGGGTTGTCCCGATCCGCTTTTGCCCTCGCTCGGCCTCACATGAGGGTGAAGGTCGAGGCGATGGCGACAGCGGACGGGGCGTAGGATAAGCGTTGCGATCGTGGAAAAATCACGATCCAAGTGGACCAAACTTGGGGACAAGGTCAGTACTCCGGTCGTCCTTCATAAAACATCGGACTGGTTTGAATTGGAGTCTCCTCGCTGTACTTGACCGTCAACTGGCCAATACGGATATTGTCGCCCAGGCGCAAGATTATGGGGACGGTGATCAAATGATCGTTAACGAGCGTTCCTGACCGACTCCCCAAGTCTTCAATCGTGTGGCAGCCATCTGCAGTTAACGTGAGCAGAGCATGTTGACGCGACACTGATAGGTTCGGAAGGTTGAACCGCTTTCAGCGGTCAAAACCAGAACACGATTCGTACCTCATCGGGTCCGCCAGCGGATTTGAGCAGCGGCAGCGTGTGCTTCACGAAGGTCGGACAGCACTCTGCATAAGGAGTGCCATATTTGATCTGCGTGACCGCACCGGCCGATGAATTACCGTCCGCAATTGACTGTTCCATCTCCGAATTCGTCAACACTCGCGAAATTGGGGCGTGCTGCGACTGAATTGCAAAAAGCGATCGCAGGAACTGGAACTCTCTGCTTCTGCTAGTTGGTTGGACTACCTTCTTTGGAGACATCGACGCGAAGTGCTCCGGCCGGCACGTTTGCTGAAAAACAACGTACTGTTCAGTGGTTACGTATCCACTCGTTTCGACGCTCCGCTTTTCCCACGGGATGTCCAATAATTCCTGCAGCAGAAGGCAAGAAAGATTGTTGCAAACCCATTCCATCCCTTCTCGCCAGTCGACGAGAACCCGCAGTTCCTGGGAAAGGTCTTCTGGCTATCCTCGTGGGAAGATTTGGGAATTTTCACCGTCGGTTTGCTGAGAACCAGCGTCCACCAGCACGCGGGCGAGAGGGTAGTTCTCCTCCTTATGATCTCCCTCATAAATGGAGGAAAGGTTTCGAAGCACTTCACAATTGTCGTGCCTCACCTCGGTCGGTGAAAACAGCTGCCAGAAGCCATTGCGCCGGCGTTCAGCGTACATCGAAATGTCGACGCTCATCGCTGGCGTCTCATCTGCTGAGAATCCCAAACGACTCGGGCAAAGCTGACCGGCTACCCGCCGATGAGTTGCATGAGGTTTTTCGTTCAGTCATCACGCGTTGACGCCGAGGCCGCTCAACGCGTTCTGGAGCGTTGCCACATCGGCAAAGACATCGTCCTTTGCGACGATGAGCATAGCATCGTGTGCTTTGTGGTCG
>JBFWWA010000066.1:0-12353 GCA_050246455.1 Planctomycetaceae bacterium | reverse complement strand
ATTCCCATGTGGAAGAAAAACGTCGAGAGCGTGAGCAGCGTCGTTTCCTGCCCGCCGTGCTGACTCGCGGTCGAGGTGAATGCGCTCCCGGCCTTGCCGATCAGTTCGCCCGACGACCAGAGGCCGCCGGTGTTATCGAGAAAGGCACGCATCTGCGCGGTTGCAGAACCGTAGCGCGTCGGTGTGCCGAGGATGATCGCATCGGCTTCAGCGAGCTTTCGCGGATCGGCGACAGGAATGTGAGCGAAAGCCTTCTTCGCTTCGACCGCCCCCATTTTTTCGAGCACATCGTTCGGCAGCGTTTCCGCAACCTGCAGCAATTGCACCTCGGCCCCCGCAACTCCCCGAGCACCTTCCGCAACCGCTTCCGCAAGCCGATAAACGTGTCCGTACGTGCTGTAGAAAATGACCTGAACCCTGGTAGACATCGTGGCAGCCTCCTTTGATCGACTCGCGGAACGGAAAGCACATCGAGCGCACATTCAATTCTAGGCAACGGCGTCTCGAAGGGGGAGCGTTACCGCGCGTCGGCGACGTGTGGGCCGTCGTGGATTCGTCAGTTGATGCTCCGTGGTGCCGCGTCAACTCAGCAGTGCTCAACGGCTGACGCCAATTCGTCAACGGATGTGAAGAACGCACTAGCGGCCCCAACCCGCCGCCAGTGGAAACCATTCATTCCCGGTACGGGCAATTGACCGCTAGAGAGTTTTCATCCAGATGAACTGAATCTCGTCGGGCAGTTCGGGATAAGCATTCCGCTTGACCGATGCGAGCGAGTACCCATGCTTCGCATAAAACCGGCAGGCGGGAACGTTGATGTTCTGTGTCTCGAGCCGGATCTCACGGCAATTCCGATCGCGCGACCATTCGTCGATCGACGCGAGAAGACGTCTCCCGATGCCGCGTTGCCGATACTCCGGCTGGATGCGGATGTCCCAAAGCGCGGCCAGATCGCGCCGCCCGTTCAGCATTTCAGCGCCAGGAGTGTCGAAGGCGATCACCGCCCCACCTGCGCGCCGGCCATCGACAATCGCGAAAAGGAGCCCCCAGTTGCTCAAATCAAACTGCCGCGGCCAGTCGGAGGGGCCGTTTTCAAACAGCGCGTCGTAATCCTTGACGCACGGAGTGTCGAGCATTCGTTCGACCAGCTCGAACGGCGGACGATCGCCTGTCACGTCGTAGTACCGGTCGATCGTGAACGCGATTGGAATCCGCGCGAGCTCCGGGAGCTGCGACATTGGCTCTTCACGGATTTCAATGTCGTCGCGCATGGCAGTCTCTGCCGGTTACGCTGAAGCATGACCCACACATCAGCCGCCGTAATAGACTTCGGTCGCGAGTTGTGTCCGTTCGCGAACGGTATCGGCGATGGCATCGACTTCCGCGTTCGTCAGCGACGCGACGAAGCTTTCGGCCGGAGGCCGGGCGACGGTGTAGATCTGCACGAGCTTGATCTTCCCGCCGGCTTTGACCACTTCGTTGAGCCGCTCGCAAAATGCGACGATCTCTTCCGACGACGGAGGTTCGCCGTGGATTCTCATGAACAGGCTTTGAATGACAATCGGCCGGCGGCGCGCGGCGTCGGCGATGTTGTCGAGGATCTGGCGGAACGGGATCTTCGTCCGCTCCACTGTCTGGTAGTAGTCGTCGGTGCCGGCGTCGAGCTTGGCCCAGATTTCGCCGTTGTTCTCGTCGAAGATCTCGAGGGCGCGCTTCACGACCGGGCGATGGAACATGCTGGCATTGGTGATGAGAACCATCTTCACCGGGGCCAGGCCGTGCTTCTGTTTCAGCTCCGCGACCGATTGCACGATGCTGTCGAAGTTGCGGTAGGTCGTCGGCTCTCCGTCGCCGGAGAACGCAATGTCGTTCAAGCGGCGGAGATGCTCCGGGATCGAGGCGAACTCCGGTTCCCGGTAAATGTCGCCGGAAGTGATGAAGCGGAGCATGTGGTCGAGTTCCGCGAGCATCCGGTCGGTTTCGACGAAGCGGGTTTCCGATTCGCTGCGCCGGTCGACCTGGCAGTAGATGCAGTCGAAGTTGCAGACCTTGTCGGGGTTGAGGTTTACGCCGATCGAGATCCCCTTGCTGCGGCGCGAGAGGACCGGGTAAACGAACTTATTCTCGTGATAAGTCCGCGGATGGAGCGTGAATTGGGGGAGCGGTGCGTTGGGCATCGGGTCTCTCAAACGGGAAGACACGGCCGGCCGGATCAGGTTCGTGGCCGCCATTTCTCCCTGATTCCAGCATAGGTGATCGTGGGGGACGGGGAAAGGTGGAGCGGACGGTGGGCCGGATGGTCCCCCGACGTTGTGAGATGCCATACCGAGAATCGCGTCTGTTTCCGGTAACTTCCAGGGCATAGAATTGGCGGAGTGGATTCCGCGGGCCGCGGTTTCGAACATTCTTTCGCTGGAAAGCACACAGATGCGGCATCGCGGCGGGTTCACGCTCATTGAGTTGCTCGTCGTCATCGCGGTGATCGCTGTTCTGGTCGCTCTGTTGCTGCCGGCCGTGCAGCAGGCGCGCGAGGCGGCTCGGCGCAGCCAGTGCGGCAACCATCTGAAACAGATCGGCCTGGCGCTCGCGAACTACGAGAGCGTGCATCGGGTGCTGCCCTCGAGCTCGACGAGCCGCATCGATTTCGGCGTCTGGAACACCGAGCCGGAACGGTTTCACCTGCACAGCTGGGCGACGATGATCCTCCCGTTCATTGAAGAAGTGAATCTTTCCAGAGAGATCGATTTTCAGGTGTCGTCGCTCGACGAACTCAACCGCGAAGTAGCCGCGGAAGTCATTCCGGTGCTCCGCTGCCCCTCGTACAACGGTCCGGACTTCAGCCAGAACCCGATGTACACATCTCTCTCGCAGAAGTATGCGATCCGGAACTACGCGGCGATGGGTGCGACGACCGTCGGCAAGATCTACGAACGACCGGACGGCGTGTTCTATGCGCTGTCTCGCACGCGAATGGCGGATGTGAAGGACGGGTTATCGACGACGATATTCGTGGTGGAGACGCGCGAGCCGAATGCCGCAGTCTGGATCGACGGCGGGACCTCGGCGGTTACTGCGCACGCCTACGTCGAGACGAGCCCTCCCGAGTATGCCAGTGTGGAGGTCGGCCTCAACCGGACGCCGTACTTCAACGTCACCGCCAATCAGGGAATCGACTGCGAGTACGGTCCCTCGAGCATGCATTATGAAAGCGTGACACACCTCTTCGGCGACGGCTCGGTGAAACCGATCTCCGAGAACATCGATACGAAGGTGTACGACAAGCTCGTAACCCGCGCCGGGAAAGAGAAGATCGACGGAAGCGATTTCTGACGATCCGTCTTGAAGCGTTGGAAGATCGAACCGAACAGATGGCGGGTACAGCCGACCCTACAAAACACGCCGCGGACGATTCTTCCGTCCGCGGCGTCGACTTTCGCACGTTACCGTACCCGAACTGGAATTACGGCTTGAAGGTGAGCCCCGGATCGTCCGGCGGGCCTCCCATCATGGTGAAGCGGAAGCCCTTTTCGGGCGTCTGCTCGACACGGCCGATCATCGTTTCCTGATTCGACTGCTGAAGGATCAGCAAATTGTTCGCGATGGTGTACGTTCCCGAGAACTCGGCCGGTTTGCCTTCGCGGGTGTACTTCCACGTGAACTTCGAATCGGGTGTCAGCGACAGTTCAATCGACGAGCCATCCTGCGGCGCGGCGTTCCACTTGCCGATGAGCGCCTTCGGATCGACCGGCTTGATTTCGGCTGCCGGAGGTTTCGTGGCATCAGGAGTGGTATCGCCCGGCAGCGGAGGAACCGGCGTCGTCGGATTGGCCGGCTTCGACGGGATGATCTGCTGCTGATCCAGAGGCTGCTGCTGCTCGAGCACCTGTTCCGGAATCGATTGCGTCAGGGTTCCGAGCAATTGCGCGGCCACGGTGTCCTTCGGCTCGATTGCAACCACTTCCTGCAGTTCCTTCGCGGCTGCGTCCTTGTAGCCTGTGGTCATGTAGTGGTAGGCCAGCAGGAAGCGCGCTTCCGAGACTTTCGGATTTGCGCGGCGGAAGTCCTCGAGCCTGCGCAACTGCTGCGTGTAGGCGTCGACCGAAGGATAGAACTGGCGCATGGTGGGCCAGTCCCAGCCGGGCCCCACCGACAGAATCGAGTGCAGCGTCGCCGCGGCCGGCTCGTATTCGCCCCGTGCAAAGAGCACGAGCGCGCGGAACTGGTGCAGCGCCGGGTCGCCCGGAGTTTGCACCAGCGCGGCATCAATACTGGAAAGCGCACCGACGTAATCCATATTGAAGAACGCGGTTCTGGCGATATCGAAATCGCTCTCCGCCGCGGTCATCTCCGGCAGCGCGTACTCCACCGAGCTGAACGGCACGGTGTAGTCGTACGGCGTGGCGCCGATCAGGATCGATTGCCGGCAGTACGGGTTGTAGTACGGGTAGTAACCCCAGTTGTAGAACGACGGGCCCCACCACCAGCCGGAGACTCCCCAGAAGTAGCGGTTGCCGTACCACGAGTTGCCCCACCACCAGTTATTGTTCCAGCGGCGGCGATCCCAGTCGCCACGCCAGTGTCCGTGGACCCAGCCGTGGCGGCGGTTGTTTCGGTTCCATTTGTTCCAGTGATCGCCGTGATCATGGTCGCGGTCCCAGTCGCGATCGCCGCGACCACGTCCGTCCCAGCCCCGGCCATCGCGGTCACGGCCATCTCGGTCGCGTCCGTCTCGGTCGCCGTCGCTCCAGTCACGATCTCGATCCCCTTTACGATCTCCATCGCCGCGGCGGTTGTTGTCCCACGACTTGTTGCCGTCGCGAATGCGGAGGCGGTCGCCGTCGCGGTCTCCCTTGCGATCGCCGTCGTTGTCGCGGCGGTCGCCGTCACGAAATTGCCCCTTGTTTCCGTCGGACGACTTCCTGTTGTCGCCGTCGCCGAAGCGATTGCCTTCTCTGCGCAAGACTTCTCCAACGCGGTTGGCGTTTCCGTCGCCGTCCCCTTTCCGGCCATCGGGCTTGTCGGCGATCATCGGCTGCGTGTCGCGGCGTTCGTTCATCCGACCGCGAACAACGTCCGCGGGGTTGGGATTGCTGCGGAGCGAATTCGAACGCGAGTTCTGAATGCGCGGGCCATCGTTGGACTGACCGCGGATGATTGGAGTGCGAGAGGGTTGCGAGTTGTTGTTGTCCCGGACAATCGATTGCGAACGGCCGCTGTCCCCTTGCGGACGGAAACTGCGGCTGCTGTTCGAGTCGCTGCGGTAGGATCGCACGGACGGAGAGGAATTCCCCTGGCTGCGCGCCCAGGAGCCGCCGTCACTGCCGCGGACCGACGGAGTCGACGAACGCGGCGCAATGCTGCGGGACGACCCGCCGCTCCACGAGGAACCGCCGCGCGAGCTGCCTCCGCTCGAACTGAAAGAACGGCTGCTTCCACCAGAGCTGTACGATCGCCCGCCGCCACCTCCGCTGAAGCTTCGTCCTCCCCCGCCTCCGCTGAAGCTGCGACCACCCCCGCCACCGCCGCTGCTGCTGCGGCCGCCACCGCCGCCGCCACCTCCGCCACGGCCACCCTTGGCGAAGCCTTCCGAGAGAAGAGGCTCAAATACTAAGAAAGCCGCGACGGTGAAACCGATCGCGAACAGAAAGGACCGTTTCATGATATGGACTCCTTTGGCCGTCGTCAGAGCGGCCGGAGCGTAGCGGGCCACGGCGATTGCCGATCACCCGGACGTACTTGGAAATCGATCGTAACTTGACTTCGCGCTCTTGAGTCAGCGGCGAATGTCCAAGGCGATACGCGCCGGATCGTTCCTGGCTCGCGACGCGTAGCGGCCTTACCGAGAGAGTGCGAAATCAGACGTGGACGCGGGAGACCGATTTCAGCACGAATGACCGATTTGAACGTTCGGCCAGCCGGGCAATTCAGGTGGACTCTTTAGGCGGTCCCCAAGCCCGACCACTATTATATAAGGAGCAACCGGGCTGACTACTCCTTAAGCGCGCGTTTTCGAGCGCATTGGAACGGTCGAAACGCCGGCTTCGGCAAGCGATTTGCCATTCGAAACCGAAGTTCCCGGCCTTTATGAGACCGAGGGGGTGCGGCTGGCCCCTATTTGGCCACTCCGGCCGATGGAGCGGCGATCGGATCACGGCTCTCCGATTTGTACGACACTCCGAAAAGGAGCACCCCCTGGTAGCAGGCACCGATGAACGCCAGGATCAGCCGGTCGGTGTACATGAGCAATCCCAGGCTGACGGCGGTCTCCTGCGGCACGTCAAAACCGCCGAGTGCAACCATCAGGAACCCTTCGCGGATCCCGAAGTTGCCGATGGTGATCGGCAGCAGACGGAGCACGTGGAGAAAGATGAAGATCCACGCGATCCGCAACGGCGACAGTTCAATCTGCAGTGCCTGGAACCCGAAGCCCATGCGGACCAGTGCGCAGGCCAGTCCCGCTGTCGCCAACGCGAGCGACAGCCCATGCCACTCCCAGGGGAATCGTTGAAAGTCGCGGAGCGATTCGAGGAAGGTCTGCCCGCGTTTCTGAATGATCGCGGGCATGCGATCGAGAATTCGGCCCAGGATGCCGGCTGCGCGATTTCCGACGCGCGGATGGTAGAGCACGACGAGCGCCGCCATTGTGGCGAGCGCCGTCGCGAGCGTCGCTTCGGTCAACCCGGATCCAGGGAACGGCTGTTCCGAAAGCATCGCTCCCGAGCCAACCAGCATGATCGGCACGAGTTGAATCATGCCGTTGTAGATCATTGCATTGAGAACAGCGGTTCCCTTCCCCGTTGCCGAAGTGAGGACGCCCCACTTCGCACCGCGGGAAACGACGGCCCCGGGCAGAACCAGTCCGTAAAAACTGGAGAGAGCGTTGCCGAGGAAAATACGTCCGACACCGACCTTCAACTTCAGATGAGCGAGCGTCATCCGCATCTGCAGCGAATCGACGAAGGTGCGGAAGAGCGCTGTCGCGCTCATCGCGGCAATCCAGGGCCAGCGGATTGTCGCGAGGACTTCGCCCACACCCTGCCAGCTCACGTTGTCAAACAGCAGCCACGCGATGACGATCGTCATCGCGGTCGTGAAGAGAATTCGGAGCGGCGAGCGTTTCCTGGGAGCAGCGGTCATCGTGTCACACTCTTACGCGGCTTTCGAATGCGGCAAGCTGTCGGCAGACTTCGCCAGTTCCACCGGGAACGACTGCAGCGGCGGCAGAACCTGCGGCGGCAACGCGAAACCGGAAGGCAGAACTTTGATATCGAACACCGACTCGTTCGGATCGGACGTGTATTGGAAGCGGTCGACGACGCCGCGCACGGCGTGGTCAAAGTGCACCAGCTCGGTCTTGTTTCCCAGAATCACCGCGCAGTTCGAAACACTGGCCATGCCGCGCAGAAAGCCGTGGCCGACGTGCGTCGTTGCCAGGAGCCGGCCGGCCCCCTCCGCGCTTCCATGCGGATCGAAATGCACAACATCGCCGGCGCTGGTGTTGAGGTAGAGGACCGTGTTGTCGTGCAGCTTGCGCAGGCTGTGGCTGGGAACCGACGTTCCCGGAACTTCCAGGCAGAGTTCGCGGCTGCCGTCCTTACGAATCCGGACGACGGCCGAACGCGCCTTCGCCGGCTGAACGACCAGTTGCGAGTGCGCGAGCGCCTTGAGCCCCAGCAACTTCTGCAGGCCCTTGTTCACAGAAACGAATGCATCCCAGACTCCGGCCTTCTGAAGTTTCTTTTTGAGACGAAACAGCGTCGTCAGACGTCCCCAGACGATTCCCAGGGAGACAAGGATGTCGCCATCGGCAAGGCAGCAAAGACTGTTCACGTGCGCCGCATCGAACGTTTCGAGATCATGCGTCCGCGGATCCGTGAAGTCGATCGTTCCGTTCAGAATGTCCTGCCGGCTGAGAACCAGCGGCGGATGCCAGTCGAGCGCCTCGTTGGCCTCTGAACCCGCACGCATGTCGTGTGCTGCAAGAATCCTCCCGGCGGGATCAAACTGGAAGATGACGTCGTTCCGCGACGAAGCAGCCCAGACTGAACGGCCGTCGTGCTCGATATCGTGAATGCTCGAACAGCTCCGGTTTGTGATGGCTCCGAGCGGATTCCATTTCGAGTCGAAGCGGAGAATGTGGCTGAAATTCGCGATGCAGACTTCACTGCCGGAGACGCTGATTCCCTTCGCTCCGCGAACTCCGCCGCGCGCGTTCGGATCGTGCGCGCGGTGCAGGGTTTCGATGATCGGAACTCGCCGCAGGATCTCGCGGCGGTCCCAGTCGATCGCGTAGAGAAAGCCGGAAGGCTCATTGGCCGGAGAGTGACGGCGCACGGTGGAAACGAGCAATCGGGCCATCAGGCAGCCTCCCTCAGAGTTTCCGCCGGCAACGGCGCGTTCAAGGTTCGAGCGACGAGGGAATCGGTGAGTTCCGCAGAGTTCGCATCGCTTCGAGTCAGTTCCAGAATCTCGGCGGCAATCCGCGCCGGTGCCAGTGCATCCTCACGCAGCTGCACCAGCCGCGCGAGCATCAGGCTCCGAACCGCGCCGCGGCTTGTGATCAGCTCGGAGAGCATGCGCGTCGCTGCCGCGCCGTCGGCCGATCTCTCGTCCAGCGTGAATCGTTCCATCCCGAGGCTTTGCATCATGCCGAAATGCTTGGGGGCGAAGGCGTACATCATCATCGGGCAGCGGCCGAGCATCGCCGTGACCGCGCCGTGGACGCGCGCAACGAATGCGAGATCGCACTGCCCGTAAACCGATGACGCGACACGCGGCCGAATCGATTCGTCGACAAACAGACAATGCGCGCGGCAGCGGGTTTTCTCGAGCACCAGCCGGGCCGCTTCCCGATCGTCGTCCGGAGCGACCGTATTCATGGGAATGAAAATCGGCTGATATCCCGCTCCCCAGAGCCAGTCGCATGCGGTCGCAAAGACATCGACAATTCTGCGGCATTCTTCGGCGGACTTGTCGTTGTAATGCGTTGCCGCTTCGGAATCGCTCGAACGCAGGAGACGCGGCGTCAGGGCCGCAAGCGGCCGCGTTTCGATGCGCCGTCCGGATCGCCCGATGATCTCGTGCGCAATTCGTGATTTCTCCGGTTCGAGTCGGAAGACGGCGTCGGCCGTGATGTTCAACGGACGCGACACCCCGCAGTTCTTCAGCATGCGGAGCGTGCTGTCGTCGCGGCAGGTGACGGCGGCCGCCCGGTTCCCGATCCAGCGAAAGAGCCGGCGCGCCGCCGGGCGGCGGATCTCCTGGCTTGCTGTCGACCACGTCATGAGCGGTGTACCGAAGAGCTGCGCGGTCGCCGCCAGAAACCCCATGACGCACAGCTGCCACGGAGCGTCGAAGAACGGGACGCCGCCCCCGAAGATCAGGAGATCGGCGTCGCGGATCGCGGCGACAACCCTGCGCAATTCACGACGGCTCTGCAGCACGTCGATCCGGCAGCCCGACTCACGAGCGGCGTAACTCTCGACGTGCGGCTTGTTATTGGTGAGGACGGTGAAGCGGATATCGCCGACGAGATCTTCGAGCATCCGGGTGATCGCAAGCAGGAGTGCCTGATCGCCGACATTCCTGCTGCCGTACCACGCCCCCCAGAGGACGACATGCTTCGTCCGTGCTGACATCCTTTCCCGGGTTTGAGCGTGCTGCATAGTTCTGTTTCCGGATTTCCTGCCGGTCTCTTTGCTTTCGATCAGGCGGCTCGTCGGCTGCGATGCGTCGTCGAGTTCTTCTCTCCGAGCAAACGTTCGTACCACTGCAGATGCTGATCGATGCTGTTCTCTTCACGGAAGGTTTGTGCGGTTTCTCGGGCGGCGAGCTCACCGAGCGGCCGCCATCGATCGTTCTTAAGCAGATGGGTGAGTCCGCGGGCGAAGTCGTTGTCGCGCACAAGGCAGCCGTACCGCGTCGCGAACCGGTCCGGGTCGTCGTTGCAGAGAATTGCACAACCGTAGGCGGTTGCTTCGACGAACGTGTACGGCAGCGCCTCGCGAGCGGAGGTGTTGATCAGAATCCACGACCGTTCGTAAAGCTGATCGAGCCCGGGCTGATCGAAGCGGGAAACAAAACCGGGCATTTCGAGATTCGGCAGGTCGCCGTAGGTGCGGCGAAGCTGGCGGTCGTAGCGGTCGTCGTGGGCTTTTCCGACCGCGAGGAAACGAACGTTCGGGAACTGCTGCGCAAGTTCGAAGAAGCGCTCGATTCGCTTCCGTCGATCCCAGCGGCCGACGAAGATCGCCGTCGGTTCCTTCGCCTTCACCGGTGTCTGCGCCGGCAACGTGACCGGACTCGGAACGAAATGAGCCTCAACACTCTTTCCGTACAGGCGGCGAATTTTTGTCTTGAGGCAGCGGGCCGGGCAGAACACCGCATCCGCACGGCGGACCGCTTCCCGAACCCAGGGACTGACCTCGTACCACCAGGTGACCGGCCAGAGGAGGCGCCGCTGCAGGTTCGTGTGCCGCAGTTCCGTCAGATGGTCCCCCAGCGAGCGCGGGTCGCGGCAGGTTACGATATGCAGTGCACCGGGCATTGCCCGCTGGGCATGCCGGCTGGCAATCGTCGGCTCCTGCGAATGGTAGATGTCGGCATTGATCTGTCGGAAAATCTCTCCGGAGAACATCGTGTCGCGCGACGATGTTGCGTGAACCGTGATGCCGTCGAGAACTTCGACGGCCTGTTGACCAAACTGTTCTCGCCGCGGGACGACTGCATGGACCTCCACTCCGCGGCGGGCGAGCCCCGCACCGATCGCGCGGGCGGCGGTTCCGAAGCCGCCGATCTTGCCCCAGGCGGCAATCTGATTGCAGATCAGGCAGACGCGCATGCGGACTCCTCCTGCACTCCGGCGAGCGCCTGCAGTTGTGCGATGTAGCGGCTTGCAACGTTCGACCAGGTGAACTCGCTGGCGACGCGTCGTGCGGCACTGTTTCCCATCCGTTGCGCTCGATCTTCGTGAGCGGCCAGTTCCTGTACGGCCGAGCGGATAGCAGCGACGTTCCGCGGCGGGACAAGCACGCCCGTGTTTCCGATGACTTCCGGATTCCCCGAAACGTCCGTGGTAATTACGGCACAGCCGGCGCTCATTCCTTCGAGCAGTGCGATCGAGAAGTTCTCCTGCTCCGACGGAAGGCCGAAGATGAGCGCGCGTCCGTAAAGTTCGGCGAGGCGAGCGTCGCGGTTGTCGAGCCATCCGTGCATATGTACGGGAATGCGGCAGCTCCCGGCCTGTCGCGCAAGCCGCGCGAACATCGGGCCTTCGCCGACAAGATCGAGCTCCCAGCCCGGAAGGTTCAGCGGTGCAATGGCTTCGAGGAAGAGGTGAAAACCCTTTCGCTCCACAAGCCGGCTGCACAGCAGAATTCGCTTCTGCTTTTCGAGTGGACGGAAGCGGAGTGCGGCAATGCCGTTGGGAATGACTGTAGCATCGCAGGCTCGAGTTGCGCTGCGCACCATGTTCTGCAGGCTATGCGACGGACAGACGATGCGGTCGGCTTCGGCACAGACCCGTCGCCACCACGGAGCGGCGACGCGGTGGGCGAACTTGAGCCGCTCTCGGTTGTATCCCGGAACGTCGGAACCGTGCGGGGTAATGAGGAAAGGCACGCCGAACTCGCGTTTCATCCAGCTCGCCAGAATGCCGGCCGGCATGATGAAATGCGCGTGGCAGACATGAAACATGCTCTGCGCATGCAACCGTTTCAGCAGAGGCCAAGCGTTCCACGCCCAGCGAAGTCCTTCCACAGGGGAAGCCATGTCGCGCCGCTTTCGTCCGCAGGGGACGCGGATCACCCGTACGCCGTTCTGAATTTCCTCGCGCGGCAGATCCTCAAAGCCCATCGTGACGACGGTGACACCGTGTCCATTCGCGCGATAGGCCTGCGCAAGCGACTCGCCGACCGCGGCCGCACCGCCGCCGACGGGAGGAAACTCATGACAAAGAACGGCAATCTGCATGGCAGGTTCAGCTTGAGGGGTGTGAGGTTCAGAAGATCTGATCGGAGTCGCGGTCGGCGATGCTGCCGGAAATGCGTCGATACACGCGTACAACGTCCTGGGTGAGAACTAGCTCGAATCGGGAATGATCCGCCACGAGCGATTCCAGAAGCTGGTGTGCCGGCTTCAGACTCCCGGGACAACGTTCCATCGGTTCGAGCATCACAATATCGACGGAGGACCGGCGGAGCGCCGCGTCGAGGCCGTCGATTGATCCGTCGGATTCGGCAACGAGCGGCCCCGGCTCCTTCCAGGGCCGTTTCGACAGGTAGGAGACGAGCGGACCTTCACGCGTGCTGGTGAACGCCGCCGAAGGCTGTGCGGAATCATTGATGAGTTTTGCG
>JBFWWA010000065.1:0-12437 GCA_050246455.1 Planctomycetaceae bacterium | reverse complement strand
ACCCACGACGAACGCGCTCCGCCACCAGTGTCTCCGCTTTCCGAATGCGACTTTCCGTAAGGTGTCCCCTCCATTGCTCGTCCGGCAAGAGGCCGTCGATGAGTTTTGTAAATCGCATCTCGATGAGCGTGACGATTCCAAACAGCCACATTCGGACCGGCGGTTTCTGCATGTCGCTCCGGCTGACGATTCCGCCGACTCGCCCGAGTACGGAAACGAACAGACGCTGATGCTCTTTCAGCCGGAGAATGAGATCATCGAGTCGCGTCGACTCATGGACCGTCTGCGACGGATCGAACGTCCGCATCGCGTGCCCGCACTCGCCTTCGTTAAGTTCGTCCCGGCGCACAAAGCCGACAACGAGCCCCTGGTCGCGAATCCCCGCGACTTCGAGCCGCCTCGCTTCCATAACGGAGCGGACACGTTCCGCGGGAGCTTCGCGGTCAAACGATATCAGTGGCTCGGCAACGTCCTGAACGGTGAACCCCTGCTGAAAGACTCTGCGAAGGCTGTCAATGGAACTATTGAGAATCATGCTGTCATCCGCAGAGGAGAATCGCGAGGATCTGGACCGCAACAATTCGAAAGAGCAGGCTACGGGAAATCATACACGGAAGGCGATCCGGTCTGCAGAGTGCGATCGGGTCCGGTCGGCCTGGCGAACTCGGAGGAACCTGTCGACAACCGCGGGGAACCTCGCCCGGTCGTCCGTGTGCTCTGCAACTCGGCAGCCGCTTGATTCCTGCTTCCCGGCTGTGTGACAATCGGAGTCGCTGTCGCTCACCTCCGAATTCCTTGACGTAATGCAATCAGGAACTGCCGTGATGTCCCAGAGACCCCGCAGCAAATACTTCCCGCATCTCCTGCCGCAATTTTCGAGAGCTCTGATCTGGGCTGTGGCAGTGGCGGGTGTCTTTCTCGCTGAAAATGCCCGGGCCGGCGCAGATGCAAAGCGGCCGCCGAATATCGTCTTCATCCTTGCCGACGATCTGGGGTACGGCGACCTGGGCTGCTTCGGTTCAACCAGGATTCGCACGCCGCACATCGACCGGCTTGCGGCCGACGGGATGAGGCTGACCCGCCACTACAGCGGCAATGCCGTCTGCGCGCCGTCGCGCTGCGTCCTGATGACGGGACTCCATCCGGGGCACGCCTTCATCCGCAATAACCGAACGATGGGTGAAGAAGGGCAGTATCCGATCCCCGCCGGAACAAAAACACTCGCGCGCCGTTTCCACGATGCCGGCTACGTCTGCGGCGCCTTCGGCAAGTGGGGGCTCGGCGGTCCGTTCTCCGAAGGCGCGCCCCTCAAGCAGGGAGTCGATCGCTTCTTCGGCTACAACTGCCAGGGGATGGCGCACAACTTTTATCCCGCCACGCTCTGGGACAACGATCGCCGCACGCCTCTCGACAATCCCCCATTCAAGGCGCACCAGCCGTTGCCGGCCGACGCCGATCCGAACGACCCGGCAAGCTACGCGCGCTATCGCGGAAACGACTATTCCGGCGACGTCATTCAGACGCAGACGCTGAAATTCATTCGCGACAACCACGAGCGGCCGTTCTTCCTGTACGTCCCGTCGACCATTCCGCATATGTCGCTGCAGGTTCCCGAAGATTCGCTCCGGGAGTACATCGGCAAAATTGAAGACACGCCTTACAAGGGGGAGCGCCGCTACCTCCCGCATCAATATCCGCACGCCTGCTATGCGGCGATGGTTTCGCGGCTGGACCGTTACGTCGGCGAGATCGTCGCGGAGATTGAAAAGCTGGGGCTGAGCGACAACACGATCATCGTCTTCACCTCCGACAACGGCGGTGCGGCCGGTGGCGTCGGCGGATCCGATTCCGACTTCTTCAATTCGACCGGCGGACTGACCGGCCGAAAGGGTTCGCTACAGGAAGGGGGCATCCGCGTGCCGGGCATTGTCTGCTTCCCGAAAGTTGTTCCGGCTGGAAAAGTCTCCGCGCGCATCACCGGCTTTGAAGACTGGACGCCGACGCTCTTTGAACTCGCCGGCCTCAAGCTGGAGGATGCAAGCGCGCTCGACGGCATCAGCTTCGCGGAAACACTGCGCGGCAAGGAACAACCTGCGCGACCGTTCCTCTATCGCGAATTTGTCAAACAACAAGCGGTTTGGTCGGGCCAATGGAAAGCGTTCCGCGACTTTCCGAAGGACGCGAACGCTACCACTGCAACAAAGACCGAGCTCTACGACCTCGAAGCCGACCCGACCGAATCCCACGACATCGCCGCCGAGAATCCGGACGAAGTGAAGCGACTCGAAGCGATCATGAAAGCAGAACACGTGCCGTCGGAGATCTTTCCACTGGCGGGGGTGGATGGAAAATGAACTCCGATCAAACCGGCTGCTTGACCAACTGCAGCGGAACTCTGCGCCTGAAATCACGCCGAGGACGAAACATGTCCGTGCGTTCTGTTACTCTCATGCTGCTGCTGTGCGGATTCGTGCTATCGAATCCGGGTGCGACGTCGCTTGCTGCACAGATGCCGACAGTCACCGTCAAGAACATCCGCCGTGCATTTCACAACGGCGAGCACAATGCGTTTACCGATCTCGTCCGATTCAAAGACCGTTTGTATCTGACCTTTCGGAGTTGCCCCGACGGGCATATGGTTCATCCGACCGCGTCGGTCATCATCCTCGCGAGCGACGACGGAACGAAGTGGGAACAGGTGCATCGATTTCAAGTGGCGAAGCGCGACACGCGCGATCCCCACTTTCTGGTCTTCAAAGACAAGCTTTTCGTCTACACCGGCACCTGGTACAGCGGCGAAACGACGCTGCCGCGCGACCAGTACGATCTCAATCTCCATCTCGGCTACGCGGCCTGGTCCGACGACGGTGAAAAGTGGTCCAAGCCGACGCTCCTGGAAGGTACCTTCGGCCATTACATCTGGCGGGCGAGTGTCCACGGCGACCGTGCCTATCTCTGTGGACGTCGCAAGGCGAACTTCGAACCCGGCCCGAAAGGGGAAGGGCGCGAGGTCGAGTCGGCGATGCTCGAAAGCGACGACGGGCTCATCTGGCGGAAGCGCGCGCTCTTTCAGGAAACGGCGGGGGATGAGACCGCATTTCTCTTCGAGACTGATGGGAGCGTGCTCGGAATCGGTCGCCGCCGCGGCAACGCGCAATTGCTTCGCGCAAAGCCCCCCTACACCGAATGGCAGCGTGACGAAATGGATCGCGGAATCGGTGGTCCGCTCATCGTGCGATGGGGGGACCGCACCCTGGTCGGCGGACGCAAAACGACACCTGCCGGGCCAAAAACTTTTCTCGCCTGGCTGATCGACAGCAAGCTGCACGACTTCGCAGAAATGCCGAGCGCCGGCGACAATTCCTACCCCGGCTTCGTCGAACAGAGCCCGACCCGCGCGCTCGTCTCGTGGTACTCCTCCCACGAAAAAGACGCGAACGGGAGCGTCATCACCGCGATCTACCTGGCCGATCTGGAGATCGATCGGTAGTCGGTCTCTTTAAGACGGGTGGGCGCTCCGCTGTTGTGGCCGTTCTCCCGACCGTGCCACAACGGAGTGAAGCGGTGCGGATGCCCCCCAACGGGTTCAAGCCCGTCGGCCGCGCCCGGCGGGAATTCAGCGGCGCGAAGCGATCCTGAAATCGCGTGCCCGTTCGTCTCAGCCGATCTTCTCTCGAAGCTTCGTGAGAAGGCTGACGGCGTGGCCGATGTCCGCTTTCTGCTTGTCGCGGTCGTGCGGAATCTCGCGCTCGATGGTGAGCGGGCCGGTGTAGCCGAGCGACTTCAGCGTGCGGAGATAGGTTTCCATCCCGACGTCCCCTTCGCCGAGGGGGACTTCGCTTCCCCAGTCGGTGCCGCGCGAGCCGTTGGCGGCCCACTTCGCATCCTTGCAGTGGATGCTTTTCACGAGATGGCCGACCTTCTTCAAGGCTTCGATCGGATCCCCCGTGCCGTAAAGGATCATGTTGGCCGGGTCGAAGTTGATGAAGATGTTGTCCCGGTTGACGTCACCGAGGAAATCGAGCAGATGGTCGGCGGATTCCTGTCCCGTTTCCAGGTGCAGGCGTTGATTGTTCGCCTTCAGATGGTCGAGCAGGTCGCGTGTGACGTTGATGAGGTCGTCGTAGTTTCCGTCGTCGGTTTTCGCCGGCACGAAGCCAATGTGAAGCGCCACGACTTCGCAGCCGAGGAGCTTCGCGAAATCGGCGATTTCCTTCATCTCTTTGGCGCGGGCGGCTCGCGTATCGCGCGGAACCAGGCCGACGGTGCGGGCGGTCGTCGCGATATCGGCGTAGCTTTCCCCTTCGAAACCTCCGAAGACCGCGGTCACCGTGATGCCGGCTTTCGCGCAGCGGTCGAGGAACGCCTTTGCCGCTTCGGGAGTCCGTGTCTGCGGATGCGGGGCGTGAATCTGAACCGTCGGAACTCCCAGCTCCTGAGCGACTTCGAGATGCACACCCAGTCCGGCATCGACTGAAGTAAAGACGCCAATGGGCCAATGGCTCATGCTTCCGCTCCGCACTTCCAGCAAAGGATTGAGAATCAGTCAGGTAGGAAACTTCGAAAACGCCTCGACAATTCCGACATGGGTCCTACCCGGCCGGCGCGGAAGCGGCTTCATGAAGCTATTCATAATAGCCGCCTTCAGGCCGAGACTCCAGTGGCTTGAATCATCGCAATTTCAGCTCGTTTTCAGGTTCCAGCCCCAATGGGGCAATCGAGCGAACTCTGGCAGAAAAATGCACGATTGCCCATGGGGAAACTCCCCAGTTTTCGACGGCGGACGCAGCGGCTCACTCGAATCTCTTTGCGACGACGCCGCGAATCTTGCGCGAAGACCGGAACGAAACAGGGTCTTGCATCACGGCCGGCCGTTTGCGTTACTGGTGAAGTCCTTCATCCCGCTGCAACTCTTCAGTTGAGCAGCAACTGAACGGCTGCTACCGCACCTCAGCGTGGCTGTCATGCCCTCAACAGATCGAGCAACTCGATGTGGAAGAAAAAGACGAATTCGCTCTCCCCGTTCCAGGTGCCGAAGGGCGATCCGCTGGCGGAAGAGCATCGGCTCGTGTCGGATTTCGTTGAGGCAGCTTTCGAGTCGCAGGGGGCGTACTATTTTCATTTCAATAAGGAGTTGAATGAGCTTCCCAGCGGTCAGATCCTTCTTGATGGGAATCCGGAACAATCGCTCCGATATCTGCGGGCGGCCGTTGTGCAGGTGCGTCATTGGGAAGATCTGTCCAAGAAGGCCAGAGGGGACGGCCCGACTACGAAAAGTATTCCGGACTGGGAGTTTTCCTGGGGGCGACGCCGCCAATCGGATGGTGTCATCCGCACGTTGATGCGGCGCAAGCTTCCGTATGAGCGTGCCGATCTGCTCACACTCATGGCATTGTTCCGGGAGAGCGGAGACTATTTGCATATTCCGATTGGTGCAACGATCCGTGCCCTGCAGACGTATGCCGCGCAATCAGAGTTGGACCCCGAACTGTTAGAGAACATGAAAGGATTAGCGGCTGATTTGCGCGAAACGCGTGCGGCCGAAACCCGGCGGTTGGCAACGGCTGTGGAGCAGATCTACAGTCCGCCCGATTCGATCGCGGAGACGGGTACTGAGCCGAGCGCGGCAGCAAGCGAGTCACGTCCCTCGCCATCACCGGCACCTTGCGGTGAGCCGCATGTGCTCGATCAACTTAAAGAACTCTTCAACATGCTACCCCATGATGGAGAACAGGAATCGACGCTGATCGGCCCCGATCGGTTTCCGCGACACAATGCATCCCCGTTCAGCGAAGAGCATGACTGGCTCTCGGAGTTGTTTGAGTCACTGGTTGGAACTGTCGCTTACAGCAACGTTCAGCTGCAGCAACAGAAGGCCGGCAAGCGACTGTTGAAGTTGCAGCCGGAAGCGCTGGGGTGCGTTCTCCTCGCGGCCTCCGAACGATCTGTCAATGCTGTGGTCGGCGCGAGTACGGACTACACCCAACGTCAGGTCTGGCAGTCGCGACACAGCACACTCACGACAGTTTCTGAATTGGCCAAGCTGGAATTTGCTTTCGATCGGAACAAGCTCTTTGATTTCCTCCTCTATTGGTCGAGCTGCACGTCGTATCGCAACCCACTCTCGGAAACGCAGTTCAGCGAGCTGATTACTCAGGTCGAGCATGAGGCGGTGCGAAGCCCCCTTTCCGAAGGAGAACGCTACGTGCTGTCGCTGGTGCGCGCGACGTGCGTTCGCGGGCCCAGATTCGGCATCGCTTCCGACGAGATTTCGCAGCTCAGCGCTCTGATCGGCGATGGCATGGAGTTCTTCCTCGCTCCGGGTGAATTCTGGAGTGATGAAATCAACGCCGAGTTTTCGAAAGCTGGCGGCGCGAAGCGCGCCGACTGGGTCGCACTGCTCAAGCATGCGCACACCGCCACTTCAGCCCGCCCTTCCGCAAAGTGGCTCAAAACGGCTTCAGCACTCATCAAGAAGGTCGGTGAGAAGGAAGTTCATAATGCAATCGGCCGCTGGTTGCCGCTGGTGTCGCGGGGTCAATCGACCGTGCGAGTTGGAGGCTACACCGGCGACACGCGCGGGACGGCGGATACGATTCACGAAGAGAATGCCGCCGTCCTTCGTGGCCTGCTGTGGACAGCGCCGTTGTTGGCCGATGCCGAAAGTCTGGTCCGCCACATCGCCGCAGCTGGTCTCTCTGCCTTCAAGAAAGTGCCAGGTGTCGGACCGAGAGCGGTCAAAGTCGGTAACGCGACCATCTATGCCCTGTCGGAGATCGGCACTGTCGAAGCCGTCGGGCAGCTTTCGATGATGAAAGCGCGCGTGAAATTCATCCCGGCTCAGAAGGAGATCGAGAAGGCCTTCCAGAAAGCGGCCGAAGCGCTCGGCCTGCCGTGCGATCAGATCGAAGAGATGGGAGTACCGACGTACGGTCTCGAAGAAGTCGGCGTGCTCCGCGAATCGCTCGGCGACTATCGCGCAGAGTTAACCGTCAACGGCTCGACCGCCGCACTCGCATGGTTCGATGCCAACGGCAAGCCGCTCAAGTCTGTCCCCGCCAGAATCAAGGCCGAGCATCAAGAGGAGCTCAAAGAACTGCAGCAGTCGCTCAAAGACATCCAGGGAATGCTTCCCGCTCAACGCGACCGGATCGACTCCATGTTCCTGGCGCAGAGAAGTTGGGGGATCGAAACCTGGCGCGAGCGCTATCTGGATCACCCCCTCGTCGGCACAATCGCGCGGCGGCTCATCTGGTGTGTGGACGGAACTGCGGCGTTCTTCGTGGACGGCAAGCCGATCGGAATCGACGGAAAGCCGATCGAACATGGCAAGACGGCCGAGATCACGCTCTGGCATCCCGTCGGCCGTTCAATCGACCAGATCACCGCATGGCGGCAATTCCTCGAAGAACGCGAGATTGTCCAGCCTTTCAAGCAGGCGCATCGCGAGGTGTATCTGCTCACCGATGCCGAACTCAACACGCGGAGGTACTCGAACCGCTTCGCGGCGCATGTCATCCGGCAGCATCAGTTTCACGCACTCTGCGGGACACGCGGCTGGAGAAACCGGCTGCGACTGATGGTGGATGCCGCCGTGCCCCCCGCATCAAAGCTGCTTCCGAATTGGGGGCTTCGCGCAGAGTATTGGATCGAGGGAATCGGCGACGACTACGGCACCGATACGAATGACGCCGGAAGCTTTCTGAGGCTGGCGACCGACCAGGTCCGCTTCTATCGGACCGGCGCAGCGGAGAATCTGGGGCACGCCTCCGGCGGCGGATTTGAAAACACTGCGGCCGGACCTGGCAACGACAACATTAACGAGCCATTGCCGCTCGATCAGATTCCCCCGCTCGTTTTTTCCGAGATCATGCGCGACGTCGATTTGTTCGTCGGCGTGGCATCGGTCGGAAATGATCCGACCTGGCAGGATGGCGGACCCGAAGGTCGATATCGCGAGTACTGGCAGAATTACTCATTCGGTGAGCTGTCCGGCACGGCAACAACGCGGAAGGAAGTGCTCGATCGTCTCATACCGAAGCTCAAAATCGCCAGCCGCTGCACTTTGTCTGAACGGTTTCTCGTCGTCCGGGGCGACAAAAGGACCTACAAAATCCATCTCGGCTCAGGCAATATTCTCATGGAGCCGAATGATCAGTATCTTTGCATCGTCCCCGACGCCCGGGCTCGCGCAGATAAAGGCGACCTGTTTCTGCCGTTCGAAGGTGACAATGTGCTGTCGATCATCCTGAGCAAAGCGTTGCTGCTCGCGGAAGATGCAAAAATCAAGGATCAGTCGATCGTCCGACAGATTGACGCAAGATGACATCGAGAATTATGTTCCTGCGCGAGATGGAACTTTGAACGACGTTTGTACCGACCGACGACATGTCGTCGGCTTGGGTGTGCGTCCCTGATTCCGGAACCCTGCCTTCTCAGAAAAGAGCACTGCCATGTCCGTGACGCTGACGCTTCGTGACGAATCGACGAATGGCGAAGTCTATCACGAACGTCCGCTCGAGTTGCCTTCCGAGAAAACGACGCTCCGTGAATTAATCCGTGCGCGGGTCTACCAGGAAGTGCAGGACTTCAATCGTGAGACCGAACAGAAGGATTTCCGAGGCCTCGTCCAGCCAACCGACACCGAACGCGTGTTGAATGGGAAGCGAACCGATTACCGGCTTCGTAAACATCGCGAGATCGACTGGAAGGAACAGTTTGACAAAGCGATCGAAGCCTACGAGCGGAACGGGTTCTTCGTCCTCATCGACGACAAGCAAGCCGACGCGTTGGATCAGGAGTTCGTCGTGACGACAAAGTCGTCGGTGAGCTTCGTCAAGCTGACACCTCTGGTCGGCGGCTAGGCGGCTTGATTCGTTCTCGTCCCTTGAGGTCGCGAGCCCGTGCGTTGTCAATTTTAAGTACGCACGCTGGATTTCCCGCGCGGAATGCGGAGAATCGAAGGGCCTCTCGTCTCCCACCCTGGAGGACGCGCTCCCATCGAATCTCCATCGACTGGTGCCGAAATCAGCACGCAGGAATCTCTCGGTCAGAAGCCTTCTGCGGTGCGCTGGGTTGTTTTGGCCTGGCTCGCCTCTTTGGCGCTTTTGCTGTATGTCGACCGGGTCTGCATCGGGCAGGCGGAGAAGTCGATTCGCGAAGACCTCGGCATCTCCAAGGAGATGATGAGCTACGTCTTCAGCGCCTTCACGCTCGCCTACTGTCTGTTCGAAGTTCCGACCGGTCATTGGGGGGACCGATTCGGTTCGCGCGGCGTGCTCGCGCGGGTTGTGGTGTGGTGGTCGATTTTTACGGCCCTCACCGGCGCGATGTTCGGCTTCTACTCCCTGGTCGCCGTCCGATTCCTCTTCGGCGCGGGAGAGGCCGGGGCGTTTCCGAATGTCGCCATCGTCATCACCAAATGGTTTCCGAAACGTGAACAAGGAAAAGTGCGCGGCGTCGTGACGACGGTGTCGCTGCTGGGAGGGGCAATTTCGCCGATTCTGGCAGGTTATCTCATTCGCGAAATCGGATGGCGGTGGACGTTCGTGGTTTTCGGAGCCGTCGGGATTGTCTGGGCCGCCATCTTCTACTGGTGGTTCCGGGATGACCCGGCAGAACTCTGTAATGCCGCCGAAGCGGAACTGATTGCCGAAGGCAAAACCAGGCCGGTCGAGAAATCGCACGATCCGATTCCGTGGGCCACGGTGCTCGCCAGTCCGAACATGTGGCTGCTCGGCGCGATCATGATCGCCTCGGCGACGTTGTTCTATACCCAGTTCCAATGGTTTCCGACGTACCTGAAAGAGGCTCGCGGCGAATCGCTGGAATCGGCCGGCTGGCTGACCGCCGCGATGATGCTCGGCGGAGCTGTCGGATGCCTGGCGGGAGGAGTCATTGTTGATGCGCTCCTCAAGAGATCCGCGAATCCGAAGTGGAGTCGGAAACTGATCGGCGGCGGAGCGCTCTCGCTATCGGCTCTTTCGATGCTTGCAGTTCCGCATGCCGAATCGGCGACGACCGCCACAATTCTCAACGCGTGTGCCGGTTTCTTCGTTCAGTTTTCCGTGCCGACCTGGTGGACGGTCGTATCGGAGATCAGCGGGAAGCATGGGGCATCGATGTGGGGGCTGATGAATTCGATGGGGGGCCTCGGCGTCATAGGCACGACGGCGCTGGTCGGCCGATATCTCACCGAACAGGAAGAGCGCGGCATCCCGGCCATCGATTCCTGGGGGCCGGTCTTCACAGGCGTCGGGAGCTTGCTTTTCGCCGGTGCGTTTTTCTGGCTGCTGGTCGACGCGACACGCTCGATCGTCGAACGCCACAGCACGCTCAGCCCGGATTGATCGTCCGCAGGTGGTACGACTTCACGCGCGTGAGCGTTGAGTAACCGAGAGCGGAAAGTGTCACTCCGCGTCCCGTCTTCTTGACTCCGGTCCAGGCAAGCGCGGGGTCGAGGTAGTCGCACCGGTTCATGAAGACGGTTCCAGTTTCGATTTCCGCGCCGATGCTTTCGGCGGCACTCCTGTCTTCGGTCCAGATCGAAGCGGTGAGACCGTAGGGACTGTCGTTCATGAGCTGGATCGCTTCTTCGTCGGAACGGACCGGCATGATGCCGACGACCGGGCCGAAGCTCTCTTCTCGCATGACGTCCATATTGTGGTTGACGTCGATCAGAACTTCCGGTGCGAGGTAGGGGGAGCCGGGTTTGTCGGCGGAAAAAACAGTCGCGGGCACGAGCCGGCGGGCACCGGCTTTCACCGCCGCCTCGATCTGTTTTCGAACTGCATCCGCTGCGGAACCGCGGACCATCGGCCCGAGTGTCGTCGCCGGGTCCAGCGGATTCCCGAGGACATATTTCGCGGCGAACTCGGCGATTCCCTTCGCCACGCGATCGAAATGCGTGTGATGCACGTAGACGCGCTCGATACCGCAGCACGACTGGCCCGAATTAAAGAACGCGCCATCCGCGATGTTCTCGATCGCGTAGTCGATGTTGGCATCGGCGCGCACATACGCCGGATCCTTCCCGCCGAGTTCGAGTCCCACGCCGATGAACGTGCCGGCGGCGTTCTTCTCGATCTCCGCACCCGCGGCGACCGAGCCGGTGAAGTTCGCCTGATGGATCTTCCCGGATCGGAGAATCGTCGCGGTCTGGTCGTGGCTCAGCACCAGATTGCGAAAGAGTCCGCACGGGAGCTTGGCATTGTCGAACGCCTGCTGGAAGCGTTCACCGACGAGGAGCGTCTGCGCAGCGTGTTTCAGTATGACCGCATTCCCCGCCATCAGCGCGGGAATGACCGAATTGACGGCGGTGAGGAACGGGTAATTCCACGGCGCGACGACGAAGACCGTCCCCAGCGGTTCGCGTCGGATGAAGCGCGAGAAGCCGTCGAGCGGAGCGGGAACGTGATCGGCAAGCGCCGACGGTGCGATTTCGATCATGTGGCGTGCGCGGGCTTCGAATCCGCCGAGCTCGCCGCGACCGTATCGGACCGGTCGTCCCATCTGCTTCGCGAGTTCCGGCACGATTTCGTCAGCCATCGCCAGCATGGCGTCGACTGCGGCGGAACAGAATTGCGCACGTTCGGCGATCGACGACTTCTTCCACGTCTTCTGGCTCGCGGCGGCTTCGTCGAGTGCCGCGCGAATCTCCATTTCGGTGGCATACGGTCGCTCGGCCACGGTCGAACCGTCGATCGGCGACACAATCTTGATCGTCATCCTCGAAATCCTCGATACCATTCCGTAATCGACAGTCGAATCCCGCCCAAAGCGTAACGGTCGCGCGCAGATTCGGCCAGCATGAGATGTTCCAGCGGACTTCGAAACTGGTGCCGCCGCGCGGGAGCCGTTAGCATGAACCGGACATGGACCGGAGAGCTGCGATGGCTGCGAAAAAGATTCTGCTGCTGGCGGGCGACTACGTCGAAGACTACGAGATCATGGTGCCGTTTCAGGCGCTGCAGATGGTCGGATGCGTGGTGCATGCCGTCTGCCCCGGCAAGAAATCGGGCGATACCGTTCGCACGGCGGTCCACGATTTCGAAGGGGACCAGACGTACAGCGAGAAGCCGGGACACAACTTCACGCTCAATGCAACTTTCGCGGAGTTGAACGTTGCGGATTACGACGCGCTCCTCGTTCCCGGCGGACGCGCTCCGGAATATCTCCGATTACAGGAGCCGGTGAGGGCGATCGTCCGTCACTTCGCGGAAGCGGGGAAACCGGTCGCCGCCATCTGCCACGGCCTGCAGCTGCTTGCCGCGAGCGGCGTCCTGACCGGGAGGAGCTGCACCGCGTATCCCGCGTGCGCACCGGAAGTGACGCTTGCAGGGGGACGGTATATCGAAACCGCGATTGACGGTGTGCACGTCGACGGCAACCTGATTACCGCACCGGCCTGGCCGGCGCACCCGGCCTGGCTCGCGGCG
>JBFWWA010000064.1:0-12527 GCA_050246455.1 Planctomycetaceae bacterium | reverse complement strand
CGCCGAGTCGATGCGGGCCGCCGAATTCCTGCGAAAGATTCTCCAGTTAATCAAGCGGCGCGAGACGGAACGGGAAGAAGTCTCGATCAATACCGTCATTCGCGACGCACTTCGCCTGACCCAGTTCGACCGCGACGAGTATCAGGCTGAGATCGTGATGAATCTCGCCGAGAACCTCCCGCTCGTCTTCGCAGATCCGATTCAGATCACACAAGTCATTCTGAACCTGGTCCTGAACGGGCTGCAGGCCATGGCCGAGAATCAGGACCGCCCGCGGCGAATGACAATCCGAACCGAGATGACCGACGACGGAGATGTCCTGGTTTCCATTGCGGATTCCGGGCACGGTGTTCCGTTGGAAAATCAGTCGCGCATCTTCGAACAGTTTTACACCACGAAGCAGCAGGGCCTGGGGATGGGCCTTTCCATCAGCCGGTCGATCGTAGAAGCGCACAGCGGTCGAATCCGCTGCGAAAGCGTTCCCGGCGGCGGGACGGTTTTTCGTTTCAGCCTCAACTCCCGTCAGCCGCTCCCCGCCGACCTCGTCGAAAACAATGCACCAACGTCCAAGGAGATTCCATGCCTGTAGAACATCCACGTCGGTTTCCAGTTGCTGTCATGCCGGCCTTCTTCCTCGGATTGGCAATTTCCGTCGGAGTCGCTGCGGAGCCTGACGAGCCGAAGCGGCCTGCGGTCGGTGATGCCGCCGCGGACTTCGAGCTTGCCACCGTCGACGGCAAAGAGAAAATCAAACTCACCGAGCAATTGAAGAAGGGCCCCGTCGTTTTGCTCGTGCTGCGGGGCTTTCCCGGTTATCAGTGTCCCCTTTGCACTGCTCAGATCGGCAAGTTTCTCAATCGATCGAAAGCCTTCGCAAAGGCGAACGCTACGGTGGTGATGATCTATCCCGGTCCGGCCGACGGGTTGAAATCGCACGCCGAGGATTTTGTGCGAGGCAAGACATTGCCCGACAACTTCCTGCTGCTGCTCGATCCCGATTACAAATTCACGAACAGCTACCATCTGCGCTGGGATGCGAAAAACGAGACCGCTTACCCATCCACATTCGTCATCGGCCAGGATGGAAAGATTCGCTTTGCGAAGATCAGCATGAAGCACGGCGGCCGATCATCGCCGGACGAAGTTCTCAAGGCGATTCCGGCGAACTGAACTCCCATACGCGATCATTCCATGCCGTTCGGTGAGTTCCTGACACGCTGGACGGTCATTGTCGCCGTCGGATTGTTCGCGCTGGCGTTGTGTCTTCGATGGAACGCACGCGCGGAAACGGATCAGCTTCGCGCTCGCTGGTTGTGGACTGCCGGTTGTTTCCTCTTCGTAATCCACGTCGCCTGCGCGTTTCAGTTCGTACATGCATGGAGTCACGCGGCCGCACTCGAAGCAACAGCCCGCGAGACCCGGGAAAAGACCGGCTGGAATTCCGGAGTTGGATTGTACGCGAACTACGTCTTCCTGATTGTCTGGCTCGCCGATACTGCCTGGTGGTGGCGTGGAATTGGTCCTGACAGCAGCCGCGGTCGCTGGGTGGATGCCGCCGTTGTCGGATATCTCGGTTTCATCGCGTTCAATGCGACGGTCGTCTTCGGCGACGGTGTGGCGCGCGTCGTCGGAATCGGGGCGACGGCACTGCTCTGTGCTGCCGGATACGTCCGCCTGCGCAGAGACGGTCGCGATAAAGGCCGATCGCCTTGAAACCGATCAGGCGATGGTTTCCAGAGAGATCTCGGCCTCATCCCGCTCGGGAAAGTCGATCATCAGCCAGAAGATGGCGCCGACCATGGCGACCACTCCTGCCAGCGCAAGACTGAGCTTCCAGCCGACCTGATCGCCGAAACGGCTCGCGAAATACGCGCTCAGCACCGGTGTCAGGGCCGGCGAGAGCGTTCCCCCGGCATTCCCTCCCATGTTCATCAGACCCGCCGCCGCTCCGCCGTTCTTTCCTCCCAGTTCCACCACCGCGGTCCAGAATCCCCCTTCACACGCTCCGAGAAGCCCTGCGGAAACGACGAACGCGCCTAGCATCACGGAGGAAATCCCGCTGACAAGTCCCGCCTCGAAAACGGCTCCGCTCAGAATCAACCCCGCAAACGGCACAATGATCCGCCCCCAGCGCCGGGAAGGGATCTGCGAAGCCAGATCGGTCAGCCAGCCTCCGCAAACCATTCCCAGCCCCATCGCCATCATGATCAACGTGGTATAAGTCCGCGAGACGTCCACCCCCTCCTGTTCGACCGACTTGAAATACTCCTGAATCCAATAGAAGTACAGGTACTGAAAATACCCGAGCGCCGCGTAGCTGATGGTGATCGCGAAGATGCTCCGATTGAAGAACATCTGTCCCACTGCCTTGAGACGCTCCGTGAAGAGTTGCGGATGCGAGTTCCGTCGGACCGCGTGCATTGCTCCCGTGCTCGCAATCCAGACGGCTCCGATCAGAAGCGTAATCATGCTCGTGACGAAAAACGCGTTCGGCCAGCCGATCCGGTCCATCAGACCGCCGAACAGGTGGTACGTCGACACAATCCCCGCGCAGGCCCCGAATGTCACCAGGCCGTTGCACAATGAGCGCGCGCGTGCCGGAACGCGCTCGAACACGACATTCGCGGCGGCGGGATGCAGCGGCGCGTTGACAATTCCCATCAACGACCGGACTCCGATCAGCCCCAGCCACAATGCGGATCCGGACCAGAAGTGCCCGGCGAACCCCGTCAGCGCGACGAACAGTGCGGAACCGAAGCAGAACAACCCCAGCGCGAAGCGAGGACCGTAGATGTCGATCAGCCAGCCCGCCGGCAGCATGGCCAGGGTGTAGCAAAGCAGGAAACTGGAGTACACGACCCCCATTTCGCTGGGCGAAATGCCGGAACTTTCACCAGCAGAAACGTCCGACTTGGAGATGATATGCTCGGTGCCGGCGACCGAAATGCCGATCCGATTGAAATGCCCGAGCGCGACCAGCAATGTGAGCAGCGCAATCGTCCGCCAGTAGGTCGCGCCGGATCGCCGCTCAGCCGGCAGGGTCGCTGCGTCATCACCGTTCATATCAAACCTCAAAGACGTTTGAAGCGATGAGCGCGATTTTGGATCGACCTCGCGCAGCCACTGTTCCGGCGCAGCGGGAGAAGTGCAGGCGATTATGCCCGCATCGACGACCGGGATCCATCGACTTCTCTCGGTTGCATCGACTCTCCGCGACGAACCGTCAGAGTCCGAAGAAGAGCCGGCTCAGAAACGCGACCGGCAGGTCGGGCTGCGGAAGGCTTTCGGATTGTCCGCGCTGTGCGAGGACGTTCTGTGCCGCGAGGTATCCGGAGCGGACCGCCCCTTCCATCGTCGCGGGCCAGCCGGTGCGGGTCCAATCGCCGGCGAACTGCAGATTCTCGATTGGAGATTGCTGCTCCGGACGGAGCGCATCAATGCCCGGCCGGGGCGAGAACACTGCGGTATGCTCCGTCACCACGCGAGAATGAATCCGCCTGGCCGTCCGGGCCTCCGGCCAGACATCCTGCAGTTCGCGAACCACATCATCGACAACCTGCTGGTTGGAACGGTCTCGAAGCGCGTGGCTCGCGCTGATGACGATCTGATAGTAATAGCTCGCCGGCCCTGGCTGGTTTGCCGGTTCCGCGTGCAGCTTCGATCGATTGAAAACCCATTGGCAGAGTCGATCGACAAGAACGACGTGCGGAAGTTCCGTGATCGGAGCGTCAAACCAGAGATGAACACTCGTGATCGGCGCAGGCGACATCCTGTTCACGGAATCGATCGAGGGATGCTGTCTCAATGGTTCGGGAAGCATGCCCAGCACGCGCTCGTGAGGGACTGCGAGAATGAATTGAGTTCCCTCCAGCACCTCTCCGCTTCGGAGCGTCACGCCGCAAACTCGATTCTCGTTGATTTCAAGCCGCTCGACCCCCGACTGCAGGCGAACCGTGGCTCCATGCCGTTCGAGGTAGTCGGTCACGACGGAACCGTACAGTTCATCAAGCGGCACGGTGGGAAGCTGCATTTCCCATCCGCTTCTGCTCGCGAGGAACGAGTCGACAAAGACCTTGCGCGCGTAGCCGACGTCGATTCGATCGGGCGTTTCGCTGAGTGCGCTCACCAGAACGACGTTCCAGAACCGATCAACGGTTGCGCTGGTCTGCCGGTGTGCTGTCAGCCATTCGGAAAACGAGCGCCCGGTCCAGTTCGATAAGTCGCATTGCGCGAGCGCCCGGAGTCCGGATGCAATCGCGCGCAGCTCATCGAACTTGAGGTAACTCAGCCGGCGGAACGCTCCGAACAGATGCAGCGGCGCAGGCAGCCAGCTCGAGGCCGAGAACCGGTTGACCTTTCCGTCGCGGGCGACGAAATACAACTCCGGCTCGACGCGGAAGAATTCCGAGAGCCCCACCTCGCGGCAGAAATGACGGAAGTTCGTGCAGCAGCCGAGAATGACGTGCTGACAGTTGTCGATCACTTCGCCCGTCGCGTGATCGACGAACGAACTTGCGCGCCCGCCGAGCCGCGGACGCGATTCCAGGAGCGTGACCGGTACGCCGCGCGAAGCCAGCGAAGTCGCAGCGGCCAGTCCCGCCAGTCCGCCGCCGATCACTATTGTGCGGCCGGTCATTTGTCGCCGCGCGCAAGTCGGCGCAGCGCGTCACTTGGTGCCAGACGAGGATGGGCGGCAGAGAGCCGCTCCAGAATCTTGACAACGCGGTCGTAGCCGATCGATTCCGCGTAACGCAGAGGTCCCCCCCGAAACGGCGCGAATCCGGTTCCGAACACCATCGCCAGATTCACATCCTCCGGCTTCTCGACGATCCCCTCATCGAGACATCGTGCCGCTTCATTGATGATCGGCAGGATGAGTCGATCAGTAATCTCTTCGGTCGAAATCGACGATTGATGCGCAGGAGCAGTCCGCTTGACGTCGGCGAGCGCTTTCCTGAAGGTGCGGCTCAGCTTCTTCTGGCCGAAGCGCTTTTCGTACAGCTTCACGGGCTTCGCGGATTTTTCTCCGGTCCCTTCGCGCAGTTTCGTCCAAAGCGGGGCGGGGGCCATTCGGTCGCCGTACGCCTCGTGCATGTTGCGCGAAACATGCCCCGCCACTTCCACTCCGACGAGATCCATCAATTCCAGCGGACCCATCGGCATTCCGAAGACAATCGCCGCCCGTTCGATTTCGAGCGGATCGTCCACTTCCTCCAGCAGGTAACCGGTCTCGTTCATGTAGGGAGCGAGCAATCGATTCACCACGAACCCGGTGCAATCTCCCACGAGAACCGGCGTCTTGCCGAGCTTCGAGACGACGCTCCACGCGGTCGCAACGGCCAGCGGGCTCGTTTGCGGGCCGCGCGCAACTTCCACAAGCGGCATCTGGTGCGGCGGATTGAAGAAATGCAGGCCGACGAACCGCTCCGGATTCGGCAGACCTTCAACGATTTCCGCAATACGCAGTGAGCTGGTGTTGGTGGCGAGAACCGTTCGATCGCTCGCCGCTTTTGCGATCTCGCCGAACACCTGACGCTTGACCGCGACCTCTTCGACAATCGCCTCGATGACGATATCGGCATTCTTGAGGCCGTTGTAGTCGTGCGTCGGGCTGAGACGATCGAGGGCCTTCGTCGCCTCGAGCGGCGTCGTTCGCTTCCGCTGGAGATCCGAGCGTATCAGCTTGCGAATCGTCTGCATGCCACGGCTGACGAATTCCGGGCGGATGTCTTTGAGTCGCGTCCAGACGCCGCGCTTCGCGAGCAACAGCGCAATGCCGGCCCCCATTGCGCCGGCTCCAATGACGGCAGCCTGCTTGATCTCAACGCTCCTGGCGTCGACACCCTGAGACGCCACTGAGTCCGGGAGCTTCTTCGCAGCCTCGCTCACAAAGAACAGCCGAATCAGCTCGGCGGTGACCGGGTGACTCGAGAGCTGCGCGATCGCGTCGGATTCGGCAGCGTACTGTGCCGCTTCGTTCTCGAGAACGCCGACCCGGATCGTGTCGATCGCCCGGAGAGGTGCGGGATAGTGGCCGTGGGACTGTTCGAGCACGGTCCGCTCGGCACGCTGCAGCACGAACTTGCGGGAGAACTTTGTGCCCCCCAGCAACCTCTGCAGCAGCGGTGCCTTCTTGTTCTCGAGTCCCGCGCCGCCGGTTTCGATAATCTTCCGGGAGACGTTGTCGAACGCTTCGCGCGGAACGACGTCGTGGACCAGCCCCTTCGATTTCGCACGCCGTGCGTTGAGCATCTGGCCGGTCAGGATCATCGGCAGCGCGTTCACAAGACCGATGAGGCGCGGCAGCCGGACCGTTCCTCCCCAGCCGGGAATCAACCCGATGCGAACTTCCGGCAGTCCAAGAACGGTTTTCCGGTCGTCATCGGCAATGCGGTATTTGCACGCGAGCACGAACTCGAGCCCGCCCCCGACACAGGCGCCGGAAATCATCGCGACGGTCGGAATCGTGAGCTTCTCGAGCGACTCGAGAACGCGCTGTCCGAGCCGCGACGCCTCGCGCGCCGACTCGGAGACGTTCATTTCCTTGAACTCTTCGATGTCCGCCCCGGCGATGAAATTCCCCGGTTTTCCGCTCTGGAAAATGACGCCGCGGATCGACGAATCGCGCGAGATGCGGTCGACAAGCATCGCGAGCTCTTCAAGAGCTCCGCGCGACATCACGTTGACAGGTCGATCCTGTCGATTGATCTCGACGCGTACAATTCCGTTTTCCGGCTCCGACGCATGCCACAAAATGGGCATCACCCGCTCCCGCATTTGATGAGTTCAGGCAGCCGCACCGAGCCGCTCGACAATGATCGCGCCCCCTTGCCCCCCACCGACGCACATTGTCGCCAGACCGAGCCGCTTGCCGCTCCGCCCGAGTTCATTGAGGAGCGTGAGCACGAGCCGCGCTCCGCTCGCCCCGACCGGATGGCCGAGCGCAATTGCCCCGCCGTTGACGTTCAGAATTTCGTCATGGATTTCACTGAGATGGTCGGGCGAACCTCCCGCACAGTCGGCGGGTGGATTCGCAAAGGCGCGCTGGCAGGCGAGGACCTGAGCGGCGAAAGCTTCGTTCAATTCCACAAGTTCCATGTCCGACATGCGCAGCTTCGCGGCCTGAAGCGCCCGCGATGACGAGTAGACCGGGCCCAAACCCATCCGGGCGGGGTCGCAACCGGCGTACGCGTAAGACCGGATCGTCCCCAGCGGCTCGAGCGACATCGAGCGTGCGAGTTCCTTTTCCATGATCAGGAGTGCGACCGCACCGTCGGTCACCTGGCAGGAATTCCCGACCGTCACCGTACCCCAGCGGCGATCGAAAAACGGCTTGAGCTTCGCGAGCGCTTCCAGGCTCTGCCCGTCCCGCGGACCGATGTCCTGACTGATCGCGGTCGAATCCGGTTCAGGATAGAGCGTCATGACTTCGTCGGCCAGACGATTCGCTTTCCACGCGGCGACGGCGCGCTGATGGCTGCGGAGCGCAAACGCATCCTGCTCCTCGCGGCTGATGCGGTATTCGCGCGCGAGCTTCTCGGCGGTATCTCCCATCATCAGTCCGGAGATCGGATCGGTCAGCCCGAGCTTGATGCCGATTTCCGGAGCGAGGTCGCGCGGACGAATACGGGCCAGCGCCGCCAGCTTGCGGAACGGCCCCTTCGCCTGCGAAAGGTTCCAGAACTTCTCTGCGAGCGTCTTCTGCCAGAGGACCGGGATGTTGCTCATCGAATCGACGCCGAGCGCGACGACGGATTTCGCCTTGCCGGACTGCACCCGGTCGAACGCCTCGGTGATCGATTCCATTCCACTCGCGCAGTTGCGGCTGACGGTATGCGCGATCGATCCCTGCGCCATTCCCGCGCGGATCGCAATGACGCGTGCAGGGTTCGCGGCTCCGGACGGGGGGGCGACGTTGCCGGCGATCAGTTCATCGACGCTTTGTGCATCGACGTTCAACCGCTCGAACAGTTCGCGGACGATCATCCGTCCGAGATCGGGAGTCGGAACGGAATTCAGGGGGCCGCCCGCCTTCACGAACGGCGTCCGCACGCCTCCGACGATTACGGCTTCCGGCATCTCGCGGTACTCCTCGACTCCGACCGCGCAAGACGGTCGTGCAGTCGCGTGTCACTCACTTCGGGTCAAACGGGCTCCGATCAACGAAACCGATATTCCGGATTCGACCGATCAAAGTCCGCATCACCCAGCCTCAATTCAGTGTTGAGGTTCGAGTAGCTGTAATACTCGATGAGCGTCGCGTCGTCGAGGGAAACGCCATCCGCGGCAGCCGTGGACTCGGTCTCGTCCGGCCACCCGTAGTTCTGGATGCAGATCGGAATCAGGAGTTCGCGATCGATGAATTGAATCGACTTGCGATAGACCTCGGATTCCGACGGATTCTTGAACTCGAGACAGAAGTAGTAGCAGTCCCGGTCGTTGCAGATCTGGTTCTCTTCGAATTCACATTGGAACGCGACATTGTTCTGCAAATCCCTTCGCCGATCGCGAAGCAGAGTCTCCGCAATGAACAGGATTCCGGCGTGCGTCACCGGATAACGCGACCGCGAGCGAGCGTCCCGCCCTTCAGGGTCCAGCGAAATCGGCGGGATGAAGCGACCCTTGAGGCCCCCCAGACGCACCGTCATCTTCCCTTCATGCTCGCCGTCGACGTACAGCAGTTCGCGTCCCGGATCGCTCGACTGCCAGTGCATATAAACGCTGAATGGCTCATGGCGGATCTTGAGCTCGATCTCCTCGGGTTCGTGGAGATCGCCGTCGATTCGTTCCTGCCGTTGAAACGTGGCTGTGTAGTGCGGCACTTTGCGGAACGAATCGTAGCCCTGCTGCAGCAGCTCGATATTCTTCCGCATCAGATGCCTCGGTGAGCCGTCGGCTTCTGATCGCGCAACGGTTGCCGTGGCATCAAGCTCTTTCGCAAAGAGCGACGGGCTGGCGGCTGCGACGAGCTGAGGTTCACTCTCTGTGGAACCTTCATTGCGCAGAGCCGGTTTGCGGACGGTATGCGATACCTCGTCCGCGTTGGTAACGACCTCGCTCGCCGGCGACTGTGAACCGGTGGAAGCAGCCGGATGATGAACCTGCAGCGACGCAATCGGCTTTGCCTGGGCCGCGGGCCGTCGAATTCCGCTTGCATAAAGCGCGAGTGCAGCAACAGCCAGTAAACCGACGATGAGCATCGTTCGTCGGACGAGACACGTTTTGTGCAGTTCACAACCGGACATGGTTGCCAATCCTGTTTGTGCGGTGGTCCGTCACCGCTCGTTGCGCTACTCCGTTGCTTGCGTTCTTGATCGAATCGGTAATCCCAGTTTGTACGCTTCTCAATTATTCCGCCATCGCCGCCGCCGGAGCAAGGCCCCCGACCGTGATCGGCACCGCGATCTGCGGAGCGTTCGCCGGTTCGCGAAGCTTTCTCCGGTACACCTTGCCGAGGAAGTTCCGCGGCAAGTCGCCTTCCACCATATCGATCAGGACAGGCCGCTTGTGCTTCGACAGATGCTCTTTCGCGAACTCCTCGAACACATGGCGATCGAAGCCCGGCTCGGGAACGATCACCGCTTTGACGAGCTCTCCCTTTTCGCCGTCGGGAACACCAACAATCGCCAGATCCTTCACACCCGGGCAGCCGCGAAGCACAACTTCCACATCCGTCGGGTAGACATTGAATCCCGACGTGATGATCAGGTCTTTCTTTCGATCGACGATGCGGAAGAAGCCGTCTTCATCGCAGACCGCGAGGTCGCCGGTGTAAAGCCAACCGTTGCGAATCGTGTTCGCGGTCGCTTCCGGATTGTTCCAGTAGCCGACCATGACCTGCGGACCTTTGACAATCAGTTCGCCGACTTCACCGGGAGGAAGCGTGGTCAGTCCGGTGTCGGCGTCAACGATGCGCGCCAACGTGTCGGGGAGCGGCAGTCCCATAGTGCCGGGGCGAGCGGTGCCGTCGAGCGGGCCCGAATGCGTCACCGGGCTGGCTTCCGACAACCCGAACCCCTCAACCACCATCGCGCCGGTCAGACTCGCGAATTCGGCAGCGATGCTCGGATCGAGCGGGGCGCCGCCGCAGGTGCAGTAGCGCAGCGCCCGGTACTGAATCGGCCGCTTCTTGAGCAGATGATTGAGCGCCACCAGCATCGCGGGAACCGCCGGGAAGCCGGTCGGCTCGTGTTCTTCGATCAGCTTCACCACGATTTTCGGCACGAAGCGATGATGCATGACGAGCGTGGCGGCCATCGCCATTCCGCTCATGGCGCACGTCGACAATCCGTAACTATGGAAGAACGGCACAATCGCCAGAATCGAGTCGCGACCCATCGCGGCGCCGGCCCAGTGATGCAATTGCGTCGCGTTCGCAACGAGGTTCTTGTGGCTGAGCACGACCGCTTTCGGACAACCGGTGGTTCCGCCGGTCGCCAGAATGAACGCGGGAGCGTCGAGGGAGCTTGGCTCGAACGGCGTAAAGCTCGGGTTGCTTTGCGAAATCTCGCGGTTGTAGTCGTACCGTTTCGGCCCGCCGGATTTCTTCCGGATGCCGAGCTTCGTGAGCACGGCGACGTTGTAAAGGGCGCGCTGCCACAACGGAAGCCGGTCGGCAATCGTCGTGACGATCAGATGCTCCGGCTGCTTTTTCGCATTCAGCACGAGCGGAGCCAGAATATCGAGGCTGATGACAACCTTGCAGTCGGTGGCCGTGAGCAGATCGGAAACTTCCTCCGCAACCATCAGAGGGCTGATCGCCACCGCGGCGGCCCCTGCCATCCAGGTTCCGTTGAGTGCAACGAGAAACTCCGGCGTGTTCGGCAGCAGAATTCCGACCCGATCTCCCGGGCGAACTCCCATCCGCGCGAGCGCGGCGGCGAAGCGGTGCGCAGACTCAGACAGTTCGCGGTACGTCACGCGCTGCTTGTAATAGATGCAAGCCAGCCGGTCCGGATACGCTTTGGCTGAGCGCTCGAGCAAGCCCCATGCGGGAACTTCCGGGTAGTGAAGCTTCGCCGGAATGCACGGAGGATAATGCTTGACCCACGGGGCCGGCGTTTCGTTCACCGAGCCTGTTGCCAGGTCGAGAGTCTCCAGCAGTTCTGTGAGTTGCGGCAGAGTTGTCGCCATAAACTACTCCGAGTGCAAAACACTCCAGACGAGACACGTTCACTTGTGCCCGCTTGAGAGCGACTACGAAGCACATCCTGTGCCATGCATTCGGTAATGGTGCGACGTCTCAATTGATGGGATATACAGACGTGAGCCGTCGACCGGATTTGACGTGTTCTGTTCGGCCGATTTGTTGACTGGTTAGGAAAATTATTCGTTGCCGAACGACGGAAGTCTACGAGCGCAGATCCGGAATTTCGTCGGGCAAGTCGCAGACAGGAGCTGAAATCAAAATCTGCTCGATCGAAGTGCCTGAGGTAACGGATTTGCCGAAAAAACAGGGGATCGGGAGCTGGTGAATTCTCGAACAGACGGGTTAAACAGCAGCCGGTCGCGGTTTGGACACTTCAAAATTCACCCCGCGCCACGGCTGTTCATTTTTCCATTGGATGCGCCCTCACGGCTTTTGCGGCCGTTCGATTCTGGCCTTTGAACGTTCCGAATTAACGACTTGATCCCAATGCCGATCCGACAGCGCGCGCAGGATGTCGGATCGCGCATCTTCAAGACTCAGCATTCCCGGTTTGAGATCGGTGACCATCAGAAGGTGGACGCCGAATCGCGTTCGAAACGGCGTGCTGACCGTTCCCTTTTTGAGTCCGAATGCCACGGAGGAAAACTCGGACGGCATTCGTCCCCGGTAGGGAAACCAGCCGATGTCTCCGCCGATGTCTCGGCTGGGTGCCTGGGAATGTTCTTTCGCAGCGTCGGCGAAGCGGAGTGCGCCCGATTCAATCTTTCCGCGCAGCTCGTCGAGCAGAGTCTTTGCGCGTGCGAGGTCCCCGTCGCCGGCGTCAGCCGGAAGTTGAATGAGAATCTGACTGGCGCGAACTTCGGTTCCGTCGAGTTCGATTCGATGATCGGCGAAGTACTCTTCAATTTCCTTCGGCGTCACAATCCGATTGATGTGCCCCTGCCAGGCCAGCGTGAGCCCCAGGTCGTCTCGGATGCGCGAGTCATCGTAACCGAGCTCGCCGAGAATCACGTCCGGGTCGCGCCCCGATTCCCGGAGCTGCCGCTTGAGTTGTGCCACCGCTTCTTCGAGTTGCCTGGGATCGGCCTCAACCTTCCGGCTCTTCAGAAACTGACGGACCAGAAACCGATCGATCAATCGTTCCAGCAGCTCCTCGCGAAGTTCGGGCGTCGGCTGCTTCACTCGGCGCGACAGCAGCATGAAACGCAGGTCGTCTTCGGTAATCGCGTCGCCGTTGACCGTCGCGATCGTCGGCGACGATCGTTTCGGACTCTTCGACGGAGCGCTTCGGCTGGACGTTGTTCCCTTCTGGGTCTTGCCCGGCTTGGAAACCTTCTCACTCGGTTCCGCCACCCCGGCCATCGACAATCCCAGGAAC
>JBFWWA010000063.1:0-12529 GCA_050246455.1 Planctomycetaceae bacterium | reverse complement strand
GAGCTCCAGGCATGATTCGAGCGATCTCAGCGACCGGATGACTTCAAGCGACAGTTGTCGAACCAAAATACGGGGAGCACACGACGAGTTCAACGTTCGGACGTAATCTCGCCGATGCGTTCGCTCATGTTGAGTCAACAGAACTCGATCGCCTACGATGAGCAGTCGGCGATATCCGGATTGGTCGCTCAGACGCAACCGCAAGACAAGGACGAACAATGGCAAAACAGAAATCCAGGCCGACGGCGAAACGCGCAACCGGAACGGTCCGAGCGCGCAAGCCGGGAGCATCAACAACTGCAACCGGGGACAAGCGACCGGCAAAAGCTTCGGCGAAGGTCCCATCGAAAGCCACCAGCAGTTCCGCGACTTCGCTCATCGACCGGCGAATCGGTGAACTGAGTGGGTGGCGTGGCGAGATTCTCGCACGGATGCGGACGCTGATTCTTGAAGCGGATCCTGAAATGACTGAAGAGTGGAAGTGGAACACGCCGGTCTGGTCGCATCACGGCATTGTCTGCACGGGCGAATCTTACAAGAGAGTTGTCAAGCTGACCTTCGCGCGGGGAGCGAGCCTGCCGGATCCGTCGCGTCTCTTCAATTCGAGCCTGGTAGGGAACACGCGACGGGCAATCGATATCCGGGAAGGTGATAAGGTCGATGCGCGAGCGTTCAAATCGTTGATTCGAGCAGCCGTCGCGGAAAATGCCTCGCGGAAGACGACGAAGGCCGCCGCGAGAGGAACCGGGCCGGTCAAGCTTCTCTCCGGCGGGAATCCGCAAATTGCCAAAGCCGATGGCGATGCTCCCGTCCAGGCCTACATCGCCGCGATGCCAGGCTGGAAGCGCGGTCTCGGGAAACAGCTCGACGCACTCATCAAGCGGAATGTGCCGAACGCCCGCAAAGCGGTGAAGTGGAACTCACCCTTCTACGGCGTCGACGGCCAGGGCTGGTTTCTGTCGTTTCATGTCTTTACACGCTACGTCAAAGTGACCTTCTTTGCCGGCAAGTCTCTTCGGCCAATCCCTCCGGGCGGCACAGCAAAGAGCCAGGACGCGCGCTGGGTCGACATCCATGAAGACGATTCGCTCGACGAGGCGCAGATGGCTTCGTGGATCAAGCAAGCGGCTGCCATTCCCGGCTGGACTCCCTAGCGGTCAAGTGCAGAGCTGCCATCCGCTCCACGCACTTATCTTCCGATGTTTCCGCTATCGCGAGTCGCTGCTTGGCGGTCCGGGGAAGAATGCATTGGTTCGTGCTCGATAAGCCGCATACTCCGGGCGGCGATCGACGATCGTCGATTCCAGCAACGTGACGCCGGAGACTTTCAACAGCAGAAACGACATCAGCACGGGGCTGGCAATTGTCCACCATGCTCCACCAGCGGCAGCGATCAGGTAGAGGCCCCACCAGACGCAGAAGTCGCCGAAATAGTTCGGATGCCGAGTGTACCGCCACAGTCCGCGATCCATCACCCGCGTGGAATTGGCTGGTTCGGCCTTGAATTTTGCGAGCTGCCAATCGCCGACAGATTCAAAGACCACTCCGATTCCCCAGACTGCGATACCAACTACGTCGATCCAACCGACGGCTTTTGCGGAGTTGCCGGCGATTGCCATTTGAACCGGCAGCGCGACGAACCACAGAATCAACCCCTGCAACACAAAGACCGAAAACAGGCTCACCCACCAGAATCGGCGGCCGTGGTGCTCACGCATTTTCGTGTAGCGTCGATCTTCACCGTGTCCCCAGTTGCGCCACAGCAGGAAAAGTGAAAGCCTTAATCCCCAGATTGCCGTCAGTGCGATCAGCAATTGAGGGCGAAACTGATCCGGCTTGTTCAATTGCCACGCGATCGCGGCGACAAGCACAAAACCCGCTCCCCAGAACGGATCGACAATACTGGCATCCTTCCGGACAAGGCTCACGAGCCACAAGCCCACCATCAGGCAGAGAATGACAGCAAGCGTCGTCAGCGAAGTGTTCATGGGCATTGAAAACGGGGAAGCGCGCCGGCGAAATCAACCGTTGTGCTGCATCAGGGTGTGAGTGACGAACCACTCGTCGCCACCGCCGTACCCGAACAGCTCGGACACGGAGAGAAGGAAGACCCGCCAGCGTCGGAACCAGCGCCGAGCGTCCGAGACACCATAGGCGTCGCGCAAGATTGGCCGTATCTGCCGTTCATTGCGGTCGAAGTTCTCCAGCCACGCTTCCGCGGTCCGCTGGTAATTTGTGCCGTTCCAATGCCATTGACGCACGACTTCCAGGTCCTCGTCGAAGTGTCGCAGCAGATCGAACGACGGCATGATCCCGCCGGTGAAGAAGTGTCGTCCCATCCAGTTCGTCTCCCCCTCTGTTTCGAACGGGTAGGTATGCCGACGATGGCAGAAATGATGGACAAAAAGCTTACCCTGAGGCTTCAGACGCGCAGCGATGCGTTGCAGCAACTTCGGAAAGTTGCGCATATGTTCGAACATTTCGACCGAAACCACCCGATCAAACGTACGGTTCAGCGCCGCGTGTTTCGCCGGGCCGAAGTCATTCATGTCCACGGTCACGACCTGCAGATTGGAAAGTCCCCGAGCGGCCGCTTCCGCATCGATGAAGCGCTTTTGCGCCGTCGAGTTCGAGACCGCCACGATCCGGCTCTGGGGATAATTCGCGGCCATCCACAGGGAAAGAGATCCCCAGCCGCATCCCAGCTCGAGAATCTCCTGGCCGTCGGAAAGCTCTCCCCGTTCTGCAGTGGTTCTGAGCGCCGCCTCTTCCGCGTCCTCAAGCTGTTGCACGCCCTCGGGCCAGTAACAGCAGCTGTACTTTCGCTGCGGGCCGAGGAAGGCCGCAAAAAACTCCGGAGGAAGTTCGTAGTGCTGCTGGTTGGCGGCGCCCGGAACGAGCGCGATGGGGCTTGTTCGCAACGATCGCAAAAAGGGGGCTTCGGAGTTCGCCGAAACGCCGCTCTCCAGCTCCTGCAGCCGATGCGCGCAGAGCCGCCGGATGGCGGAACGCGTAATCGCATCGGGCACTATTCCGCGCTCGACGGCTTCAATTCCGGCTTGAAGAAGTGTCATCCTCTTGCCCCTTCAGCGATGAAACGATCGGAATTCCGCTTCGGCTCGGTCGTTTGTGAGCAGAACCGGACCGATGACGTGGGAAATCGAGCGAAATCGCTCGTGCTTCGACGGCACCCCGGCTTATCGAACATCACCTGGACAACACTGGTGCAATGCTCTTCAAACGCCGCTTCACAGTAGCAGAGGTAGTACTCCCAGAGTCGGAGGAACTCCTCGGTGTAGCCCAGTTGACGCACCTCGTCGATTCGGTCGTGAAACGCATGACGCCACCGGCGGAGCGTCTCTGCGTAATGCAACCCGAAGTCGTCGCAGTGCACGAACCGCAGATCGGTCGCACGCCCGGTCGATTCCAGCATCGCCCCGATCGAAGGTAGACATCCACCGGGAAAGACGTATTTCTGAATGAAATCGACCGATCGAAGATAATCCGAGTAATCTTGTTCCGGCATCACGATCGCCTGAATCAGCATCGAGCCATGGGGTTTCAACAGTTCGCCGCACTTACCGAAGAATGCGTCCAGGTTGCGATGTCCGACCGCTTCGATCATTTCGACGGACACCAGCTTGTCGAACTCTCCCGTCAGGTCGCGATAATCGTCCGAAAGTAAAGTGATTCGCCGAGACAAGCCCCTGGAATCAATGCGTTCGCGCGCCACTTCGTACTGTTGCCTTGAAATTGTTGTCGTCGTCACCCGGCATCCGTAATTCTCAGCCGCATGAATTGCCAGCCCACCCCAGCCGGTTCCGATCTCCAGCAAGTGATCGTTCGGGCTGAGCTGCAGTTTGCGGCATATCCGTTCGAACTTTTCGACGGATGCTTCCCGAAGCGTCGATTCGGGACCGGGAAAAATTCCGCTCGAGTACGCCAGGGTGTCGTCGAGCCATAACCGGAAGAAGTCGTTCCCAAGATCGTAATGGGCCGCAATATTGCGACGGCTTCCCGATTTCGTATTGGCTCGCAGCCGATGGACGATTCGCCGACGAAGCTTCGAAATCCACGACGCGGAACGATCGAGCTTCCGCGTCGAGGCGGCACTGCGCACGAAAATTCGAAACAGCGAAGTCAGATCATCGCAATCCCAATCTCCCCCGATGAACGCCTCGGCCGCCGCCAGCGGCCCTCCTGTGAACGCCTTGCGATAAAACCTCGGACAGAGCACGTGCACTTTCGCATGCAATGCTCCGTCGCTGCCGAATGTGTTATGGCCAATGGCGTCGACCAGCTCGATCCGGCCGCCCCGCACGTTGTTCAACATCGACTCCAGTGTTCGACGCGCGAGACGATCCACGCGACTGGGATGTTGCAGACGAGACGACTCCGTCGAATACTTGCAGATCATTCATGGACCTTCTGAAGTTCAAGGTTGCAATCCGGTTTCTTTACGTCTGCACGCACCGTATTGGGCTCGCTCGAGCCGCCGGTTGTATTGCCGCGTTGAGGATGCGGCACGAAGGGAACGCCTTTCCACCACAGGAGCATTGCCTGCCAGTAGATTCTCGCGAAGATTTGCAGCGTCATCAGAGGGTAACGCAGCAGCAGAAACACGCGGTTGCGGAGCGTGAACGGCCTGCGCTCGAGCGTCATTGCGGCGCTGAAGAGTTTGCCTTCCGTTCCATGGCTCTCAATCTGGACGGCAAGCAGCTTTCCGGGAGTGGTGAGCTGCCAGCGGTACTCCATATTCATTCCGAAGAAGGGGGAGACGTGAAAGTCCTTCGAGTGCTGCGCTGTCTGCAAAGTGCGGGCCGGCTCTTTTTCTGCGTTCGTGCGCAGGTCGAGTATGTAGCAATGCTGCTCACCCCAAGGAGTGTTGCTCACTTCAGCGACCACAACATTGAGACGCTCCTCGGAATCTCCGAAGCAGTAATAAAGACTGACGGGGTTCATCTTGAAGCCGAAGTACCGGAAATTCGTCAGCATCCGAATCGGACCGTCGGGTCTCCAACCCAGGCGAGACTCGACCAGGTCGCGGACCGCATCGTCCAGCGGAATTGCGGCGTCCCCCAGGTGATCGTCCCGGCGAAAACGAGCGACCGACGCTGCCTGCATCGACCATAACCCCCTCGCTCCAAACAGCTCGTCGAGCTCCTCCAGATCCGCATAAACCAGAAAGACTCTGTACGCAAACTCGTGGCGCACCGGCGTCAGTCGGCAATGGCGAACCATTCCCTCGTAGAAGCAACTTTGCACCGGGCGAAGACGTTCCAAGAATCAAGACCCCATCAACTGGTCGCGCAGCCGATCGGCTGGAGAGCCGGCAACGGCCTCAAACGCGAATCTTCCGACGAGCGTTCCATGTTTTCGAGGGCTCGACAGACCGCCAGCGCGCTCATGACGCCGTCCTCGTGGAAACCATTCCGCCAGTACGCTCCGCAATAAGACGAACGATTGACGCTCAACAATTCCTGCTGTCGCGCCTGCGCCGCATCGCGGCGGGAATTGAAAACCGGATGCTCATAAACGAATCGGCCGATAACGCGAGACCGATCCACGAACTCTTCGCTGTTCAACGACACGCAGAACACATGACGCGAACGGATTTGCTGCAGAATGTTCATGCAGTAAGTGACCGTTGCATGCGACTCATCCCTTTCCGACACCCGGGCATTCCAGCTGGCCCAGGCGCGTCGATTCCGAGGCAGCATCGACGCATCGGTGTGAAGCAGCGCCACGTTGCGCTCGTACGGAAAGGCCGACAGGATCTCCCGCTCGGCCTGACTGGGATCCGCCAGCATCCGAAGCGCCTGATCGGCATGGCAGGCAAAGAGAATATGGTCGAAGCGCTCAACGCCCCCTGCGCGAAGCTGGATTGCAACATCCTCCTGCGAGCGCCGCACCGATTGCACCGGGGAGTTCAGCCGCACGACGACACGCCGGCCGAATCGGGCCCGCATCGCAGTGACATAGCTGCGCGAACCCCCTTCGACAACACGCCAGGTCGGCCGGTCCCGCAGGCTCAACAACCCATGGTTGTGAAAGAACTCGGCGACAAAGCGGATCGGAAATCCGCCGAACCGACCGCTCGGAGAGGACCAGATGGCGGATCCCATTGGAACGAGATAATGGTCGATGAACTCGCGCGAGTAGCGTTGAAGGTCGAGATACTCACGCACCGTCATCCTGCGATTCGATTCGGCATCGTCTCCGCCGACTGCAAGTTGTGCTGCTTCCCGGTTGAACCGGAGGATGTCGCGCAACATCTGGTAGAACCGCGGTCGAATCAGGTTACGCCGCTGTGCGAACAATCCGTTCAATGAGGTGCCGTTGTACTCGAGTCCCGTCCGATCGCAGCGGACGCTGAAACTCATTGAAGTCTGTCTCGATTCGACGCCAAGCTCCGAAAGCAATGCGCAGAAGTGCGGGTACGTCCGATCGTTAAAAACAATAAACCCGGTGTCGACCGCGTGTTGCTCTCCGGCTATGGCCACATCCACGGTGTTCGTATGGCCTCCGAGGTAGCCATTTGCCTCGAAGATCGTGACATCGTGCCGTTCACGCAGACGGTACGCGGCTGCCAGACCCGAGATCCCTGAACCAACGACCGCAATTCTCATCACACACTCCCGGCGGAACGTCGCTCAGCGGCCCGCTCCGGTTTCGCACTCCGCGTTTGAACGCAATGAACAGCGCACCTGACGACGATTCCGAATCTGCAATCGCCGTCGCGACGACTTCAGAAGACGATCCAGGTGTTCGATGGTACACACTCCGTGGTCTTGCCGTCAACAACAATTCGTTCAAATCGTTCGATTTTCGTTTCCTCCAGCAGAAAGCCGGAGTTTAACGTATAGACATTCATTACATTTTACTTTGGAGTATTTCGCTGACTCTATCACTGGACCTGGTCCACCCACCTCGTTAAAATCGTCCACAACGTTCACGCAAGGGCGGACGCCTGCCTCGTCACCCCAAAGATGAGGAGAGCTTTTCGGATGACCAATGAGGGCCGTCGAGGTTTCTGGGAAGAAGCGTTCGCCATCCATGGCTCGATCACGCCCCATGTCGTTCCGCACGTCCTTGCCTTCGGCTTCGTAGCCGCAGCGATTGGCGTCGTGGCCTGGATCGCGGACGACAAATTCGGAGTTCGACTTGGCTTGCAGGTGGCCCCGTACGAAATCGCCGGTGCGGCTCTGGGCCTTCTGCTGGTGTTGCGCACGAACGCCGGATACGAGCGCTGGTGGGAAGCCCGAAAGCTGTGGGGGGGCATTGTCAACCAGTGTCGAAACCTGGCCATCAGCGGTTTATGTTACGGCCCCGATCGGCGCGAATGGCGTGAACAGTATGTCCGCTGGGTCGCTGCGTTTCCTCACGTCGCCCGCTGCAGCCTGCGCGGCGAACGCCCGTCATCCGAAGTCGTCGAGCTGCTTGGAGGTGATGCGACTGAACGGATTCAAGAGGCGGCACATATGCCGAGCTTCGTCGCCATGCAGATCGGCAATATTCTGCGGGAGGCGTGCGAAGAGTCGAAGATGGACAAGTTTGCGTTCCTGCAGGTCGATAAGGAGCGCGCACTCCTGATCGATCACATCGGCGCATGCGAACGAATTCTCAAGACACCGTTGCCGCTGGTCTATTCGATCAAGATCCGCCGCTTCATCGCCCTGTTTCTGTTGACACTTCCGTTCGCGCTGCTGCACCGCACCAACAGCAGCTGGCTTGTTCCGCTCATCACGATGTTCGTGGCTTATCCGTTGATCTCTCTGGATCAGATCGGCATCGAGCTGCAGAACCCGTTTGCCAAATCGAACCTGAGCCACCTCCCGCTCGACGACATTTCGAACACCATTGAGCGCAACGTTATCGGACTCCTGGACGCCAATGGCACTCGATCGACGCGTGACGAGGTTCAACAGGCCGTGCTCAAGTGACGACTTCCAAGGCATCGCAGGGACGGAAACGGGGAACAACGAAGCCACCTTCGCTTCGACTCGGGCTCTGCTGTCAGTTCATCAACGAGCCAATCGCTTTCCGCACCACAACGGCCACTGCGTTGCTTCGGCTCGATTCGGACCAACGCCGCCGCAAACTTTCGAACTTTTGCCGGTCGAACGCAGAATCGCTCCTCGCAGCGGTGCGCTATCTTGCGACAAACGGCATTGGCTGCTTTCGCATCCCGAGTTCCATACTGCCGGTCAGAACCCATCCGCAGGCCGGTTATGACATCGCCGATCTTCCCGGTGCCGACGAAATCGTCGCAGCCTTTCGTCGCTGCGGCGAACTGGCTGCGGCACATCGTATTCGTCTGACCTTTCATCCGGACCAGTTTGTGGTCCTCAATTCGCCGCGCGACGACGTCGTGCGGAAGTCGCTCGAAGAACTCGAATCTCAGGCCGAAATCGCAGAATGGGTCGGCGCTGACCTCATCAATATCCACGCCGGAGGGGCTTATGGAGATAAAGTCCAGGCGCTTGATGCATTCGTCAGAAACGTCGATCGGCTGTCGGACCGAGCCCGGATGCGATTGTCGATCGAAAACGACGACAGGATTTACACTCCGGCCGATCTGTTGCCGGTCTGCCGTACTCTGGGCTTGCCGCTTGTCTACGACGTCCATCATCACCGCTGCCTTCCCGACGGGTTCACTGTCGAAGCGGCAACAAAGGAAACAATCGAAACCTGGAACCGAGAGCCCCTCTTTCATATCTCCAGTCCAATTGCGGGTTGGGACGGGCGAGGTCCGCATCGGCATCACGACTACATCGACCCGCAAGACTTTCCGGATTGCTGGCGCGACTTGCCGGTTACCGTCGAAGTCGAGGCTAAAGCCAAGGAACTTGCCGTGCTGAAACTTCAAGAGACACTCGGCACGCTCGAGAATCGTAAAATCGAGAAGCTCGTGAGTCGTGAGGCCGGGCGATGATTGCCCCCCGAGTCCTTGTGACCGGTGGATCCGGCTACGTGGGGGGACGCCTGATCCCGCTCCTCGAGCAAAGCGGGCGCCAGGTACGATGCGTGGCCCGGCGGCCGGAGTTCTTGCGATCGCGCGTGAGTCCCAGCACTGAAGTTGTAACGGGCGACTTGCTTCAGCCCGATTCGTTGGCAGACGCCATGGAAGGCATAGAGTCCGCGTACTATCTGGTTCATTCGATGGGGACCGGCGTCGATTTCGAAGAAGACGACCGCGTCGCTGCGCGCAACTTTGCAATCGCCGCGCGCCAAGCGGGCCTGAAGCGACTCGTCTATCTTGGAGGACTGGGCGAAGAAGGGAATTCTCTTTCCAAACACCTTCGCAGCCGGCATGAAGTCGGCCAGATTCTCCGCGAGTCCGGGGCGCAGGTCATCGAGTTCCGCGCATCGATCGTGATCGGCTCCGGAAGCCTTTCGTTCGAGTTGATCCGCGCACTCGTGCAAAAACTTCCGGTCATGATCTGCCCGAAGTGGGTCTCGACGCCATCGCAGCCCATCGCCATCGAAGATCTGCTCAGCTACCTGCTGGCCGCTTTGGACCTGCCCGAAGGCCCCAGCGAAATCATTGAGATCGGCGGACCGGACCAGGTTTCCTATCGAGAGATCATGCAGGAGTACGCCCAACAACGGGGACTGCGCCGCCGGATGATCCCCGTTCCGTTTCTCTCGCCGTGGCTGTCGAGTCTTTGGCTGGGGCTGGTGACGCCGGTCTACGCGCGCATTGGTCGAACGCTGGTTGACAGTCTCAGGAATCCGACCGTCGTGACGAATTCACGTGCGCTCGACCTGTTTGCCATTCGGCCGCGGGGCGTCCGGGAGGCAATTGCACGAGCACTCATCAACGAAGACCAGGAGCTTGCAGCGACGCGCTGGTCCGATGCACTTTCGTCGTCGGGACGCCCGAAACCCTGGGGCGGCGTCCGATTCGGCACGCGTCTCGTCGATTCGCGCACGCTCGATTCGCCTGCCCCGCCGGAGCAAGCCTTCCTGCCGATCCAGCAGATCGGCGGACGAAACGGATGGTATTCCTGCGAATGGCTGTGGCGGCTGCGCGGATGGATGGATCTCATGGCGGGTGGCGTGGGACTGCGTCGCGGCCGCCGTGATCCCGTCGATTTGAAAGTTGGCGACACCGTCGACTGGTGGCGGGTTGAAGTTCTGGAAGCCCCTCGGCGATTGCGGTTATTTGCGGAAATGAAGCTTCCCGGTCGCGCGTGGCTCGAGTTTGAAGTCGAACCATCCGCAGGAGGCTCACGAGTCCGTCAGACGGCCGAATTCGACCCTGTCGGTTTGCCGGGGCTCGCGTACTGGTATCTCATCTATCCGCTGCATCAGTTTGTTTTCGAAGGCATGCTGCGCGAAATTGTTGCGTCGGGAAGTCGTGCTGATTTGTCGAGTTCGCAATCACGGCGACTCTCGCCCGTCATCCAATTCGTGGGGCTATTGGCAGCCGTCGGAATCTGTTTCGGAGCTGCGGCCCTGGGCGCAGCCGCAACATCGACGTCCGTCGGCGATTGGTATCGCACACTCGATAAACCGAGCTGGAGACCTCCCGACTGGGTCTTCGGGCCGGTCTGGACAGTCCTCTACTTCCTCATGGCCCTCGCAGCATGGTTGGTCTGGCGGAAGGGAAACCGGCGGGCAACCCGAGTTCCCCTAACGTGGTTCGCCGCGCAACTTGCGTTGAACGTCGGCTGGTCAGTCGTGTTCTTCGGTCTCCGCCGCCCGGGGCTGGCGTTTGCGGAAATCCTCGTTCTCTGGCTCGCGATCGTGGCGACTTTGTTCTCGTTCCGAAAAGTCTCCGTCACTGCAGCGCTGCTTCTGACACCGTACATCGCCTGGACGACCTTCGCCGCAATTCTGAATTTCGCCATCTGGCGATTGAACGCGTGACGAATGGCAGCGAGAGACATTCTTACTGCGGATCGCAGAGCTCACTCTCATCGGTCGGCAGGTTGATGAACATTGCCTGGAGATGGTAGTGGCTTCCAGCTGCTGCCTGGCGAATGATTTCCACATGCCCTCCCATGATGTTCACGTCTCCCCCCAACGGCTGAAGCTGCAGGTATCTCGCTCGAATCGGCGTTCTGCATATCAGAGTGAGGACGCCGTCAACCGACTCGTCCCGACGCGCAACAGCAGCATTTCCGCACACACCCCCTCTGCCGTCGACCGGAATCAGCACCACCAGCTCACCGGCATCCTGTGGAATCTCCAACCGATCAGCTGTGGCATCGATGAAGCGGGAGATCTCGTCGCCCGCATCGAATCGTTCTGCATCCTCATCCTTCGGCTTTGTCATACGTCGTCGACTTCCAGCCCTTCGGTGCAAAGGGACTCATTCGGCCGCTGATTCAGCTCCGCCGTTCTTGCTCGCGTCCGTGACACGCGACGAAAACTTTGCGGCGATCTCATAGAACCGCCCGATCGCGCGGCAACGAACAACTTCTACCAGCAGCCGCGTCGGCTTCGTTCCGGGAACATTGAGCACGATGACCAATTGCTTTGCGTTCGTCGGGCGCGTGTACTGCAGACAGATTCCGGAGGTTGAAATATCGCGCGAGACGGCCGTAAAAGGGCGCTCTACCGGAACTCCGTCCGCGCCGATGGGAACGACGGGGACGGGAATCGCAATCGGGAATCTCTGCGCGGAACGGAGGTTTTGTCCCGGCTGCGCAGCGGCCTGAAGTTTCTCGAATATCGCGTCGAGGGTCCCGTCGAGCTCTGATGACGCTGAAACGTCGCTTGCGGAATCCCCGGAAGCTCCCTCCGTCGCCGACATTCCCAACCTCGGATGCGAATCGATGAATTCGTACGTTTCGCGGCAAATCAGCCGGACCGGACACCGCTGCCGGATTGTTCAGGCTTCGCGTCCGCCTCCGGCCATTCTGCGCGCTACAGGCGCACCGATGGCGTTAAGATAGTATCGACGGGGGGCTTTGCGGGATTCATGCGAGACTTTCGCATGCCCGATGCACACACCTTGCCGGCAGCGCATTTCGAAGGTCGTGAGAAGCGGAGTATCCGTTACGGTCCGTTCGACCCGCGCGTCAATGCCCGAGCACGAGGCGAACCAGCTCCACGTCGTTCTCAACGCACATCTTCTGCAACACACGGCTTCGATGCTTGGCTGCCGTCTGTACGCTGATTTCCAGATGCCAAGCCAGCTGTTTCAGTGAAATCCCTCGCACAAGAAGTTCGAACGTTTCCAGCTCTCGCGCCGTCAGCTGGCTGATTCGGTCGACGACCGATTGATCCAGCTCGCTGGCATCGTAAAACCCTCTGGAAAGTTCCCTTTCCAGACGCTGAATGGCGAATTGAATGGCGCGACGAAGCGTAATGTTCGATATCGTCCCCTTGACGAGATAGTCCTGAGCGCCGAGCGCCACCGACTCAAGGCCGAGCTGCTCATCGTCGGCGCCGGTCAAAATGATGACGGGAAGATCGGGCGCTGCATCGAGAATCGCTTGCACCGTGCGCAGGCCATGGCTGTCGGGAAGACTCAGATCGAGAAGCACTGCATCCAAAGTCTGGGCCGAAAGCGTGC